>NZ_JBWKME010000020.1:0-1012 GCF_056431085.1 Mesorhizobium waitakense
GGTCCGCTCGCCATCGCCTGCTTTGAGATGCGCCTCAATCTTATGCTCGACGATCGGCTGAATGTCGTTCAGCAAATTCAGAGCCTGCCTCCGCCGCAGGCTCTTGCGCGGGCTGCGCGCCAGCGGCAGCACGGCGAGGCAGAGATTGCCCATGGTTTCGAGGTTGTTCTCAGCGGCAAAATCAGGGGCACGATGCAATTCCGTAAGCCGATCCAACCCCGGCCGTGCGAGCGAACCGAGATCGTCAAACAATCGAGCCTTGGCCAGCGCCTTGAAAATCACGGCGATGTTCAGAACGTGGGTCTGCTCCAGACGATCACTGGCATAGTGAAGGTAGCGGGCCAGCTGGTGTAGCCGATCCTTCAGCAGAGCGGTCTCTATGATCTCTCCTGTGTCCTCTCCCCTGGCGACACTTCGCCCCAGAGCATTGGCCATCATGCCAAGCTCAGGTGTGGTGAACGTTCCGAATCGTTGGCCTCCGGAGCCCAGTTTGCGCACGATGTCCAGGACTGCCTGGTGGCACGCCGCTGCTTCCGGCCATTTGCTGAAGCCGTTCACAAGGTTCGCCAATCCCTGCGGACTAAAATCAGAGAGCCGGTTGTCACGGCGAAGCACCTCACCGGCGATCGCGACCGTGGCCTTGCTGCAGCCCGTCTCGTCCGGCCACTTGCTGAAACCGTTGACCAGGTTCGCCAGGTGCTGCGCAGTAACGTCAGAGAGCTGGGCTTCGCGTTTGGCAAGGCGAGAGACCTCGCCGGAGATCGCGATTGTGGCCTCGCGGCAGTGCGGCGCTTCCGGCCACTTGCTGAAACCATTCGCCAGGTTCGCCAGATCCCCTTGAGTAAAGTCAAAGAGCTGCACCTCGCGCGAGGTGCGGCCAGCGACCTCGCTGGCGATTGCGACCGTGGCCTTGCTGCAGCCCGTCTCGTCCGGCCACTTGCTGAAACCGTTGACCAGGTTGGCCAGGTTCTGGGGAGTAAAATCAGAGATCAAGGCGCTTTCGGAGCGACGA
>NZ_JBWKME010000021.1:0-34278 GCF_056431085.1 Mesorhizobium waitakense
TGAATCACGTACCGCTGCAAATTTGAATCCTGAATGTCGATTGGTCCTAGAGCGATTCATCGTTTCACGGAAACGCAGAACCGCTCTATCTCTTGGCTTTGACGCAATTCCCTAGGGAAAGTGCTGCGCTTTTCCCGGGAAAACCGTTTCACACTTTTCCTGGAATTGCGCTAGCGCCGACGGCATAGACGTTTGCCCCGACGCGGACTATCTAGAGCGCTATAACCACCCGCAAGCATGGCAAGGGCTTTTCGATTGGCGCGCGGATTTTTCATCACCTTCGAAGGCGGCGAAGGAGCAGGCAAGTCGACGCAGATCGAGCGGCTGGCCAGGAAGATGCGCGCCAAGGGATATGATGTCCTCCCCACTCGTGAACCTGGCGGCTCGCCTGGCGCCGAAGCTGTCAGGCATGTGCTGCTTTCGGGCGCGGCCGAACCGTTCGGGCCGAAAATGGAGGCGCTGTTGTTCGCCGCCGCGCGCTCCGACCATGTCGAGCAGGTCATCCGTCCGGCGGTCGAGCGTGGCTCCATCGTGCTTTGCGACCGCTTCTTGGATTCCTCCCGGGTCTACCAGGGCGTGACCGGCGGTATCGACTCGGCGTTCATGGATGCGCTGGAGCAGGTCGCCATCAACGGCATGATGCCGGACATGACGCTGATCTTCGACATCGATCCGGCGGAGGGCCTCAGGCGCGCGACGTTGCGGCGCGGCACCGAAGCAATCGCCGACCGCTTCGAAAAGGAGAGGCTGGCGATCCATCAGGCCCGCCGCGAGGCGTTTCTGGCAATCGCGGCGGCCGAGCCGGAACGCTGCATCGTCGTTAACGCCGCCGCCGATCCCGATACGGTCGAGAATGTCGTGACCGCCGCCGTGTTCGCGGCGCTGGAGGCAAGAACGCCTTCGCGCAACAGGCAGGCGACGCCGGCATGATCTTCGAACGCATCGCACCCGAGCAGCACGACACGCTCGACGGCGTGCCCGAGCCATCCGAAACACCGCGTCTGGTTGGACACCGGCAGGCCGCGGGGATGCTGACCGCCGCCTATCGTGCGGGAAAGCTGCCGCATGCGCTGATCTTCTCCGGGCCGGTCGGCATCGGCAAGGCGACGCTTGCCTTCCATCTTGCGCATCATCTGTTGAAGCACCCGGACTTCGCGCAGGCGCCGGAAAGCCTTGCCATTCCCGATCCGGCCTCGTCGCTGTTTCGCCAGATCGCCACCGGCGCGCATCCTTGCGTGCTGCACCTGACCCGTCCGCCCAACGACAAGACCAAGAGCTTCAAGACTGTCGTCACCGTCGACGAGATCCGCAAGGTCAGCCGCTTCCTGTCGCTGACCTCGCATGACGGCAGCTACCGGGTTGTGATCGTGGACCCAGCCGACGACATGAACACCAATGCCGCCAATGCCTTGCTGAAGAATCTCGAAGAGCCGCCGGCACGAACGCTGTTCATCCTGATCGTCCATGCGCCGGGCAGCCTGCTGCCGACAATCCGGTCGCGCTGCCAGGTGGTGCGATTGACGCCGCTCGATGCCGACGACCTGATGGCGGTGCTGGAAACGACCGAACCGCCACCGCCGGACGATCCTGCCGCGCGCGCGGCGCTGGCCGAGCGGGCAGGGGGCAGCGCGCGCAGCGCGATCCTGTTGACGCAGTATGGCGGGCTGGAGATCGCCTCTACACTCGATACGCTGGTGGCGGCAAGAAAGAACGATGTCGGCGGCGCGTTTCGCCTTGCCGAGGCTGTCGCCGGCCGCGACCAGGCGATCCAGTTCGACATCTTCAACCGCCGGGCGCTGGAGCTGTTGTCGGATGCGGCAAGCCAGGCAGCGCTGGCGGGTGACCTCGCACGGGCCAAAACGCTGTCGGACACTTGGCATGAGGCGCTCGACGCTATATCTGAGACCGACACCTACAATCTCGACAAGAAGCAGCACGCCTTGACCATGATCGACCGCCTGAATTCTGCAATGCGAATGTGACGGTTTCTCCATGCATGCCGTGCCCCAAACGGGGGGCCACTTTTGGGCGGCATGCATTGGCCTCGGGATGGCAATCGCCGCACCGATGCGATATCCACCGCCACGCCTTTCCATTCAGACATTCATGACGGTTCATTCATGTCACGCGACAAATTCTACATTACGACAGCGATTTCCTATCCGAACGGCAAACCGCATATCGGCCATGCCTACGAACTGATCGCCACCGACGCGCTTGCCCGCTTCCAGCGGCTCGACGGCAGGGAAGTCTTTTTCCTGACCGGAACCGACGAACACGGCATCAAGATGCTGCAAACCGCCAAGCGCGAAGGCATTTCGCCGCGCGAACTGGCCGATCGCAATTCGGCCGAGTTCAAGCGCATGGCGCAGGCACTCAACGCCTCCAATGACGATTTCATCCGCACCACGGAAGAGCGGCATTACGCGTCGTCGCAGGCGATCTGGAAGGCAATGGCCGCCAATGGCGACATCTACAAGGGCGGCTATGCCGGCTGGTACTCGGTGCGCGACGAAGCCTATTACGGTGAGGAGGAGACGGAGGTCCGCCCAGACAATGTCCGCTACGGGCCACAGGGAACGCCCGTCGAATGGGTCGAGGAAGAGAGCTATTTCTTCCGCCTCTCGGCCTATCAGGACAAGCTCGTCGCACTCTATGAAAGCCAGCCAGACTTCATCGGCCCGGCCGAGCGCCGCAACGAGGTGATGAGCTTCGTCAAATCCGGCCTCAAGGACCTGTCGATCTCGCGCACCACCTTCGACTGGGGCGTGCCGGTGCCTGGCGATGAGAAGCACGTGATGTATGTGTGGGTCGACGCCTTGACCAATTACATCACAGGTGTCGGCTATCCCAATGAAAAGGCTGACGATTGGCATTTCTGGCCTGCGGATGCGCATATCATCGGCAAGGACATCGTCCGCTTTCATGCGGTGTATTGGCCGGCCTTCCTGATGTCTGCCGGCATCCCGCTGCCGAAACGTGTCTTCGGCCACGGCTTCCTGTTCAACCGCGGCGAGAAGATGTCGAAATCGGTCGGCAACGTCATAGACCCGTTCACCATGATCGAGCACTACGGTCTGGACCAGGTGCGCTACTTCTTCCTGCGCGAGGTGCCGTTCGGCCAGGACGGCAGCTACAGCCATGAAGCAATCGTCAACCGCACCAACGCCGATCTTGCCAATGGCCTTGGCAATCTGGCGCAGCGCTCGCTGTCGATGATCGCCAAGAACTGCGGCGGCGTGGTGCCGCAACGCGGCACCCTGGCGGATGAGGACAAGGCGATCCTCGATCAGGCAACTGCCGTGCTCGCCGTGGCGCGCAAGACCATGGCCGAGCAAGGCATCCATCTGGCGCTGGCGGCGATCTTCGGCGTGGTGGCGGAAGCCGATCGTTATTTCGCGGGCCAGGCGCCGTGGGCGCTGAAGAAGAGCGATCCGGCGCGCATGGAAACCGTGCTGTGGACGACGGCCGAACTCGTCCGGCGCGTGGCGCTGTTGTGCCAACCCTTCATTCCGGGATCGGCCAACAAACTGCTCGACCTGCTGGCGGTGCCGGCGGACAGCCGCGATTTCGTGCATGTCGCGGCAGACCACGCGCTTGTGTCGGGGGTTGCCTTGCCCGCGCCGGAAGGGGTGTTCCCGCGTTACGTCGAACAGCCGGATGCGAACGCCTGATGCTCGTCGACAGCCATTGCCATCTGGATTTTCCAGACTTCGCCGAGGAGCGGGCGGCCATTGTCGCCCGCGCCAAGGCGGCCGGTATCAGCCGCATGGTGACGATCTCGACGCGCGTGAAGCGGTTTCAGCAAATCCTTGAAATCGCAGAAACCTTCGAAGAAGTGTACTGTTCGGTCGGCACCCACCCGCACAACGCAGCGGAGGAACTGGACGTCACCGCCGCGGACCTTGTGCGCCTGTCGGCTCATCCGAAGGTGGTGGCGATCGGCGAGGTGGGGCTCGATTACTTCTACGACAAGGCGCCGCGCGATGCCCAGGCGCAGGGCTTTCGCGCCCACATCGCCGCCGCTCGGGAAACCGGGCTGCCGCTGGTCATCCATTCGCGCGATGCCGATGACGACATGGCAGCCATCCTCGCGGACGAAACAGGGAAGGGCGCCTTCCCTTTCATCCTGCACTGTTTTTCGTCCGGACGCCGGCTGGCGGAAATCGGCGTTGCGCTCGGTGGCTATGTATCGTTCTCGGGTATCCTGACCTTCAAGAATTCGGCCGAGTTGCGCGCCATCGCAGCCGATGTGCCGCACGACCGGCTGCTGGTCGAAACCGACGCTCCCTATCTGGCGCCCGTGCCGTTTCGCGGCAAGCGCAACGAACCGGCCTATGTCGCGCACACGGCCAAGGTGCTGGCGGAGACGATCGGCGTCAGCGAGGCTGAAATCGCTGATCTGACGACGAACAATTTCTTCCGTCTGTTCGGCAAGATGCCGCGCCCTCCCGAGCAAACTGCTTGGCCCGAGCAAAGCGCCTGAACGATGACCGACCGGCTGCGCCTCACCATTCTCGGCTGCGGCTCGTCGCCAGGTACGCCGCGCATCACCGGCGACTGGGGCAATTGCGACCCGGATAACCCGAAGAACCGGCGCACCCGCGCCGCCGCACTCGTCGAGCGGATTACCGCGAATGGCAGCCGCACCAGCGTCGTCATCGACACCGGACCGGATTTCCGCCAGCAGATGCTGATGGCCTCCGTCAAGCGCATCGATGCGGCCGTCTACACGCACCCGCATGCCGACCACATCCACGGCATCGATGACCTGCGTGGTTTCGTCCTCGACCAACGCCAGCTAATCGATGTCCATGCCGACCAGCCGACAATGCTGCGCCTGCGGCAGGCGTTCGCCTATTGTTTCGAGACGCCGGCGGGCAGTTCATATCCGCCGATCGTCGACGCTCATATCATCCATCACGCCAAGCCAGTGGTCATCGAAGGAGAGGGGGGTGCCCTCACCCTTGAGCCGCTGCCGCAGGTGCATGGCGATATCATATCGCTCGGTTTCCGCATTGGCACGCTCGCCTATTGCCCTGATATCAGTGACTTTCCGGAGGCCACCGTCGAACGGCTACGCGACCTCGACGTGCTGATCATCGACGCGCTGCAGTACCGGACGCATCCCAGCCATCTGTCGCTTGGCGAAGCACTGGAATGGATCGAGCGGCTGGCGCCACGGCACTCCGTGCTGACGCATATGCATGGGCCGCTCGACTACGCCACGGTGATGGCCGAGACGCCAGCCAACGTCGAGCCAGCCTATGACGGCATGGTGATAGAAATCCCATATGATTCATAGCGATGAGGCCAATCCTTCATCGCTGGCCGCACTGGAGTTTCGACAATGAATGACGCGTGGCCATATCGTCTGGTCAACGCGGATTTCAGCTGCCGTGCATGCTGGATCGGCTTGCCGCGATAGACACGACGCCCGGGCTACTCAATCGAAGAGATCTTAAGGTCACGGGTTGGCGTGACCGCCATAGCGTTGTGGGCATCATCTATCTGCTGCAGCCAGATGGGCGCCAAACGGCTGATAATGCGGGAAAATCTCCGCCTGCCGTCATACGCTTCAGTTCCATAATCTATCTTATGCGACTTTCTTATAGGCAGGGATGTCACCCCAGCTTGAGCAATTGGCCGCAGCGCAATGAGAGCGCCGCCGGCCAATTGAACAGTCACCGATTGGCGATGCACACCGCCCGCGCTAATCAAGCACGACTACGGCCTCCACCTCGAACAGCATGGGGTCATTTGCAAGCTTGGGAACGGGAACCAGAGTCTGCGCCGGCAGCGCTTTCAGGAAAGGCCTCGACTTCCTGCTCGATGGCCTCGCTCCACGATAAATTTCCGCCGGCCGACTTTTATTCCTCGCCTTCCTTGGCCTTGGCTTCCGCAATCTGTTTGCGTACCACCGCATCCCTGGCGGCAGCCGCACTTGCCCCATGGTCCTCATTGCCGGCTGCGACCTGCACTGTGGGCGAGGCAAACTCGATCCCGTTTGCCGCGAACGCTTCGCGGATCATGACATAGGCCCGGCGACGGATCGTGAATTGGTGTCCCGGCTTGGTCGTCATCGCGAAACTGAGGTTGATGCCATAATCGCCGAAAGCCTCGACGCCCTTCATCTTCAAGGTCTCGATGATCTGCGGACCGAATTCCTCATCTGCCAGCAGCTCGGCGCCGACCCCCTTGACCAGCTTTTTGACCTTGGCAATGTCCGTCTCGTAGTTGACCGAAATGAAGAACTTATCGATCACCCAGTCGCGGCTCATGTTCTGGACGGCGCCCAACGAGCCGAATGGAACTGTGAAGATCGGGCCGCGGTGATGGCGCAGCTTGACCGAGCGAATGCTGAAGGACTCGACCGTGCCCTTGTAGGTGCCGCTCTGGATATACTCTCCGACGCGAAACGCATCGTCGGTCATGTAGAACACACCGCTGATGACGTCCTTCACCAGCGACTGCGATCCGAAGCCAATGGCAACGCCGAAGATGCCCGCGCCCGCGATCAATGGACCAATCTCGACGCCAAGGCCGGAGAGAACCATCATGATCGCAATGGCGGCAATGAGTGCGGCGAGAAAATTCTTCAGAATCGGCAGCAGCGTTAAAAGCCGCCCGCTGCGGGCAAGCGCTGCCTCGTCGCCGCCCTCTGTGCGGGCGCGATCGACGCGACCGCCAATGAGACCCTTCACAAGTTGCCAGATGAGATCGGCGGCGAGCAGCACCACGATGCCGCTCAATACACCTCGGACGATGCGGTCTACACTTTCGTCGCCCATCATTCCGCTGGCGCGCAAACGCACGACGGTCGCAAGCCAGGCGACAGCGAGCCCGATGACGATCGCCCTCGCCCCACGCTCAACGAGCACTTCGAAGATGGCATTGTTCGACTTCGTCGTCTCGTCGGAGCTGGCGAAAAACGACTTGGTGATTGAGCTGGTGGATCTCAGGATTGGTGGGAGGATCAAGCCATAGATGCCAATCCACAAAAGCGTGCTCATCCCCACGACCCACAAGAGCCAGAGCATGCAAAGGAAAAATGTCAGCAGCCATTCCTTGAGCCGATAAACCTTGGAAGGCTCGATCGCCGCCGGCCGCCGCCATACGGATTCGATCGACACCGCGAGGAGACCGAGACCGAGTATGTAGACGATGAGATTCCTGACGTTCGGCGTGAAGTGGAGGATGTTCATCTCGCCTGCGAGCGCCCATCCAAGGAAGAATACGCCAGCAAACAACGCGACGCGGCGGCGCCAGAAAGCCGCGGTGACATCGTCTATCGGAATGAGCCGGACCTTCGGCTGGTCTCCAAGGTTCAAATTGCCGTCCGCCGTGCCGAGAATAACTGACGTGATCCGCATGATCACGCGCCAGGCGATGACAGCGATCAGCAAAGGCAGCACCAGCGCAGAAAGCAGTGGTGGCCAGGTAAACGCCAGGAAGGCGCCGACACTGGCCATTGCGAACACGACGAGCGGCGCGATGGCGACGAACAACGTTCGGGCGATCACATGATGTCGGGCGGGTGCGCCCGATTCCGGGCTTTGAGCTGGGTTGCGGCGGTGAGCCCTGCCGACGATACGGCGGAAGATGAACTCGGCACCTAACCCAAGCGCCACAAAGGCCGCGAACAGGACGAGGATCGCTCCCGGCCCTCGCCCGTGAATCTCGGTCATTATGGTCGAGCTTGCGCCGGAAATCTCGTCAGGGACCTCAGGAATCGCATTGCCAATGCCCTGCAAATGCTGGCGAATGGCGTTGGACCAGACCATGAAGTCAGTGGCGGAAGCGCCCATTGGCATTGCCGAATCGGCCGCGGGTGCCGCGCCCTTCTCGGCGATCCACGCCTTGACTTCGGGATCGTTCAGCAATTTCAGCAACTGCTCGACTTTTTCAGGTGGAGGAGGTGGTGCCGAGGTCGCCTGCGCCCGGGCGATGGCAGTGAATGCGATCAGGGACGCCATCAGCATTGCAAACAACACGCCGGTTCTGCCAGCCCGGAAAACCATCACACTCATCTGCTGACCCCCGATGGACTCACTTTCACTATGCCCACAACATACCGCCTCACGAACAAAATAGTGTAGCGATGCAATACGCCCGAACAGGGTCGGAATTGTCCGGCGAAGCGGAGCGGCCATCAATCGCCAGTCCCCGCTCATAAGGCAATTTCGCGATTCAGCTGGGGTGGCGCGTTTCGCTCCACAGAGCTTCGCCAAACTGATACATCCGCAGTCGACAAAATTTCAGCCAAACCATCATCAAGACCAAATGACCGCATCTCCCTTCTCGGCTTTCCCGATCGCCTCGCCGATGGCCGCATCCCCGGTGCGGTGATCTTCGGAGCCGGTCACGGCAGCACCTATCCCGGCAAGGACAGCAGCGGCCATGCCTTGGCCGCCGATGCCATCCGCGCTGCGAGCCAGGACGATGCCGCGCTCGTCGAGCACTGGGATTTCGATCTCGGCGGCCCGCTGTTCGACGGCAAGCCGGGCAACTGCATCGACACAGGCGATATCCCGACCACCATGCATGACAATGCCGGCAACCGGGCCAGGATCGAGGCGAAGACGCGCGAGGTCCTGGCATTGCCGGCCGTACCGATCCTGCTCGGCGGCGACTGTTCCGTGACCTTTCCCTTCCTCGCCGGCTTTGCGGATCATGGACCGGTCTGGATCCTGCAGATCGACGCCCATATCGACTGGCGCGACGAGGTGTCTGGCGAGCGTCACGGCTATTCGAGCCCGATGCGTCGCGCGAGCGAGATGCCGCATGTCGCCGGCATGGTGCAGGTCGGCCTTCGCAGCGTTGGCAGCGCAGGCATAACCGAGATCGAAGCGGCGCGGCGCTATGGCAGTCGCTTCGTGACCGTCCGCGAGATTCACGCCCAGGGCGTCGAAGCCGCGCTGCGGCATATTCCGGAAGGATCGCGGGTTGTTGTCACGCTCGACTGCGACGCCCTCGATCCCAGCATCATGCCGGGCGTGGCGGCGCGTACGCCCGGCGGCCTCACCTACACGCAGGTGATCGACCTGATCGCGGGCCTCGGCAGGCGGGCCAGGATCGCAGGATTCGATCTTGTCGAATTCTATCCTCCCGCCGATATCGACAGCCTGTCGGCCCTGACCGCGGCGCGCCTTCTCGTCAATGTGATCGGCACCATCGTCCGGCAGGTTTGAAGCCGGCTTCTCCTAGGATGTGCCCGCTAATCTGCCGCCGTTCGCGGGACCGGCGGCAATGCGGGCGCGTCCAATCCCTTGAAGGGATCGCGCCAGGCCTCGATCTCTTCAAGCCTACGATACCAGCGGCCGACAGAGGGATAGTCATCGAGCGGCAGTCTGGCGGCCTCGTTGAACGGCAGAAAGGTCGCCATGCGGAAGTCGGCGTAGGAAACCGAATTTCCGACCAGCCATTTCCGTGCGAAAAGCTCCGTATCGAGTATCGCGGCGGCCGTGCGGAAATGCGTCAGCCCCTCCTCCACACGCTGTTGATCAATCGGGCCTATGCCGTACCGCTGTTTGGTGCCACGTTCGAAATGCACCGTGTCGCAAGCGAATGCGAAGTGCTCCTTGCCCCAACTCAACCACCGGATCATCTCAGGCTCGTCATCGCCGGTGCGCCAGAAATCCGAATGGGCGTCGCGCGAGAGCCGGCAGGCTATCGCGTCTGCCTCCCAGAGGCTTTTTCCGCCGCCGTCCACAAGTATGGGCAATGAGAGATTGGGGTTTAGCAGGCGATATTTCTCTGCCTGCCCCGGAGCGAATGGCGAGGCGAATTCAAATTCCACATTGGCGTCGAGATAGCGTGCCACTGCGACGGCGAGCCGAGGATTCGGATTGCGGCTGAAGTATAGCTTCATTGGACACCTCCGGTGTGGCTGGCCAACGCTATTGCCTGAGCTGTCGATGACGGGCGTCACAGCAGCCGGATCTGATAGCTCAGCATGCGCTTGGCGGCCGGTGCGATCAGCATCAGGCCCGGCTTGTCGACAAAATCGCCATCGAAGTCCATCGGACTTGCGATGCCGTGCCAGGGCTCGATGCACAGGAACGGCGCGCCGCCCGGCTTTGACCAGACGCCCAATTCCTGAAATCCCTGCCACGCCATCTCGATCGCAGGACCACGCCCGGCGGCATAACGCACGCTGGTGCTGGCCGGCTGGTCGAGAATGACCGCGTCCTCGTCGAACAGCCGCTCGGAGAGCGCGAGGATGTTGCCTTCGACGGGCGTCGGCTGTGGCGTTTTCAGCAACAGGCCGTCCTTCAGGCGACGGATCGGAGCAGGTTCGGCGGCAGCGAAAGTCAGTTGGTAATCCGTCTTGGCCAGATCCGGCAGTAATGGCCAATTGAATGCCGGATGCGCCCCGATGGACGCCGGCATCGGCTCTTTGCCGGTGTTCGTGATGTCGAAGGTGACGCCAAGCTGCCGGCGGTCCAGCGTGTAGGTCACGGCGAGGCGGAAGGCGAATGGATAGTGCATGCGGGTATCGGCGTCGTCGGTGAGAACCAGCGTGCAGGATTGGGGGCCGCTCTGCGCCCAGGCAAACGGCTTGTCGCGCGCGAACCCGTGCTGCGTCATCGGGTAGGTCTGGCCGCGATGGCGCAGTTGGTCTCCCTTCAGCCTGCCGACGATCGGAAACAGCACCGGCGAATGCCGCCGCCACTCCGGCCCGGCCTGCCACAGGAACTCAAATCCTTCTGCGTCTTGCAACGAAACCAGTTCGGCGCCCTCCGCGACGATGGTCGCCGAGATGCCGTCGCCCTGAAGCGTTTGGCTGTCTTTTGCCATATGTCCTCGCGCGGCCGGTGTGCAGGCGGATGCCGCGGGCAACTTAGCAAAAGCCCTTGCGGACTCAAGGTGTGGCCGGCCTTGCCAGGTCGATTGTCCCCTCCGGCCATGTCTCTTGTGTCCAGGTCTGGGCGGCGACCTTGCCAGCCCCTGCCCGGCTATTCGCGTTCGCCGGTGAAGTTCAGCAACAGCTGGAAGATGTTGATGAAGTTCAGATAGAGCGAGAAAGCGCCGAAGACGGCCAGCTTCTGGCGCGATTCCGCGTCGAAATTCTCGGCATACTGCTCCTTGATCGTCTGCGTGTCCCAGGCGGTCAGGCCGATGAACACGGCGATACCGATCACCGAGATGGCAAACTGCAGCGCGGTCGAGCCGAGAAAGATGTTGACGATGCTGGCGATCACCACGCCGATCAGGCCCATGATCAGGAACGACGAGAACTGGGTCAGGTCACGCCTGGTCGTGTAGCCGTAGAGGCTGGTTGCGCCGAACATGGTGGCTGCGATGAAGAAGGTGCGCGCGATGCTGGTTCCGGTGAAGACCAGGAACACCGAGGCCAGCGACAGGCCCATGACCGCGCAGAAGGCCCAGAACATCGCCTGGGCGCTGGCCGCCGACATGGTCTGCATCTTGAAGGAGAACAGCATGACGAAGGCGAGCGGCGCCAGCATCACCACCCATTTCAGCGGGCTGGAAAAGATCGGCACGTAGAGCGCCGGCGTGGACGAGATCATGAAGGCGACCAGGCCGGTGACCACGAGGCCAACGCCCATGTAGTTGTAGACGCGCAGCATATGCTGGCGCAGGCCCTCGTCGTACACGGCTCCTGTTTGGGCGCCTGCGCCGACGCGGTATCCCAGATTGGGGGGGTTCATATGAATTCTCCTTTGTGTATCGGTCAGTAAAGCGTTTTGGCGAGCGTCTCGGCAGCGCGGTCGAGGTCGTGGACCTCGCTTCGTCCGACCACCGCATAGGCGACCTCGCCGATCTGGAAATAGGCCGATGAGATGTCGCCCGAAGGCGCGACGGTCGGCTTGACGACGTCGAAACTTCCCGGCCGGATCGCAAACAGTGAGACCAGCCCCATCTCCTTCGTCTCGACAGCCATCTCGACGCTCGGACCGAAGCGCGACGGATAGATCTGCACATCGCGGACCTTCCAGCCCTTGGGCAGCAAGGGCATGACGATGGCGGTCGCGGCGCGGATCTCGCCGGCATTGTAGTTGGGTGCCTCGGGCTGCGAAGTCATGGTCTCGCGCACCAGCGTCGTTCTATGGGCGCGCACCGCCTCGTCGACATAGGCGGGCGGCTGCGGCGAGGCGACGACCTTGGTCACCGACATCGGTCCGATGATGCCGTTTGCCAGCCAGCCGGCGGCGACGAAGGCGGCCACTGCCGCCGCGCGCTGCAGAACACCGAAGATGCGGCCGCGGAAAAGCCCCCTCTCCAGCCGCCGAGCGGCGTCGGCGGTCGCCGGCCGCGCCATGCCCCTGGACCCGGCAAGCGCCACGCGCAGTTCATCGCGGGTCCGCAAATCCGACATCACGCGCGCCGCCGCCTCCGGACGGGTGGACAAAAACGCCTCGACCTCGATGCGGCGGGTGACATCGAGCTGGTCGTCGACATAGGCGTCGAGGTCGGCATCGGCCACGGGATCGACAGTTCCAGTCATCACGGTCCTCCAACGATCCTGAGGCGGCTTTTCGCCTTCGAGGGCGCCGCGTCCTCCATCTCGCGCAGTGCGGCGCGCGCCCTGCCGATGCGCGACATCAGCGTTCCCAGCGGCACGCTGCTCGCATCGGCCGCCTGCTGATAGGACAGCCCTTCGATGGCGACGAGATGCAGGGCCGAGCGCTGTTCTTCCGGCAGGCTGAAGAAGGCTTCGCGCACCTGCGCCAGGCGCACGGAGTGTTCCTGCGGCGCCGGTGTGCTGCCTTCGGCAAGATATCCGGCCTGTTCGACGCGCGCCGCCTCGGACCTGCGGGACCGCATTTTGTCGATGAATGTGTTGTGGACGATCGACAGCAGCCAGGCACGCAGGTTTCCGCCGGAGCGGAAGGTGCCGCGCCGCTCATAGGCGCGCACCATCGCGTCATGCACGAGATCCTCGGCGTCCGTGCTGTCACGCGTCAGCGAGCGCGCGTAGCGGCGCAGCGAACCGAGTTGTCCTATGATGTCAAAGCGCGGCATCGACCGTTTCATGTCCTGTTTACGGAGCATGTGGGGATTTTAATCCCAGCCGCGCCATTTTTTTCGCGGATCGCTGGAGGACATCGTTCGCAACCGCCCTCGCCTCGCCGGCAAAACCGGGCAATCCCCGCGATACCGGCGCAGGGTGCTGCAAAGCATGTGGCACTCGGCCGAGTGAACGATCAGGGCCTTTCGCCGCGCCGCAGCTTGCCTTCAATCGCGGCAATCACGGGCAGCAGATCGGCGACGCCCTTGACGACGAAATGCGCGCCGGCGGCCGTGAGCTTGGCCGATGCCTCGGCCCGTTTCATCCTGAACACATCCGCAGGCATAGCCTGCGTCTCCGCCAGCGTGTGACCAAAGACATTGCCGGTCACCGCCACGCCGACGGTCCACGCGCCCGCATTGATCCCCTCGCCGATACCGACCTCGGTGTCATCGACCTTGACACACAGCCACGGCGGATAGACGCCGAGTTCGGTCAGCGCTTTCCAGAGCATGAACGGCGTCGGCCTGCCGTCGGGCGTATCGCCGGTGCAGACCAGGCAATCCGGCGAAAAGCCCTGCGCGGCGGCAACCGGCAGGATCTCCGCCATGATGTCGCGCGTGTAGCCGGTTGTCGTGCCGATCTTGAGGCCGCGCTTCCGCAGCGCCTTGACCACGTCGACAACACCGGGAATGACATCCGAGAATCGCGCCGCCACAGCCCTGTTCCTCGGCACGAATACGTCATAGATGGCGTCGATGTCGGCATTCGTCGGCGCATGACCGTGCTGCTCCGTCCAGGCGGCGGCGATCCTGGGCTGTGCCAGCAGTGCTGCGATGTGCGGGCGCTTGGCCATTCCCATCGGCCCCCTCGCCTCATCGACGCTGATCGCCACGCCGAATTCGGCGAAGGCCTCGACAAAGACACCCATCGGCGCCAGCGAACCGTGATCGACGACGGTGCCGGCCCAGTCGAGGACGACGGCGCGAAGCAAACCGTGGGTGGGCATCATGCGATCTTCCTGGCGTCGGCCGTGGTTGAACCGAAAAGCTCGTCGACCACCTCTTCAGCGATCGCGAACGAGGTGCTGGCGCCGGTGCCGCTGGTGATCATGACCAGCCGCACGCCCTCCCGCGGCGCGTCGGCGAACATTGTTTGGCCGGTTGCCGAGGCATAGATGCCGGTCCAGCGTTCCAGCACGGGCGGCGGCGGGCCACCAAAGACGGCGCTGAACTCCTCAAGGATGAGGTCGTCGACACGCCCCGAGGCGAACGGATCGGGCGTTGTCGCATAGTGGTGTGAATCGCCCACCACGAGCGTGCCATCGGCACTCTGGACGACGATCAGATGAACGCCATTGTCGAGCGCGTCGCCTTGCTCCACTTCCAGCCGGCTTCGCAAAGCGGCGGCTTCTGGCAAAGCGGCGTAACCGCTGTAACGCGCCAGCCCAAGATCCGACATCACCGCTGCCGGCAACCGGAAGCCGGGATCGGCAAGGCGCGCATCATCTGCAATTTGCAGCGGGTGACGCCGTATCGCGCGATGCGATCGGGGTAAAGCGTGGCCAGGTCGTCGCCCGGGCAGACGATCACCTTGTCGGCGAAAACCGGACCCCGGCTTGTCTCGATATCGGGCGGCTCGATCGACCGCACCGCCGTCTCGCGCCGGAATTCGACGCCATGCTTTTCGGCGAGGAAAGTTGCCAGTTGCGGGATGGCCTGGCGCGACTCGACGCGCACATCGTGAGGGCTCCACAGGCCGCCGGCAAAATTCCGGCCCGCCAGTTCGGGATGTTCGCGGCGAAGCGCATCGGGTTCGAGCAGCAGGCAACCCTCGCCCATCTCGGTTTGAAGAAACGCCTCAACCACCGAGAGCGCTTCCAGACGGCGCGCGACGACGACCAAGCCGCGCTGGATGACTTTGATGCCGGCGGGCGCGGCCAGTTCCAGCCAGATGTCGCGAGATCGCATGGCACGGCGCCATACCTGGCCGCGTTCCTGACCACTGACCGTAACAAAGCCGAAATTACGCACTGAAGCGCCGTTGGCCTGAGCGTCGCGGTCTATGACGACGACGCTGAGACCGCGACGGACGGCGGCGAGCGCATGGGCGAGGCCGACAATGCCGGCGCCAACGATGGCGAGGTCGAATTTTTCTTGCCGGCTCATCGTTATCTCACACCATCATTCTCAGGCTTCGTGCTGGAAAGGCTATTCAGACTACGCCGATGTGACAGTAGCGTGTAGGTCCTGATGGCCTTGTCGTCTCGGACAACGTCCATGCACAGCCACGCCGAGGCGGCAGGAAAAGCTCTGGCGAAATACATTCGATTTGCGTATCACTCCGCCGCGTCAACGGAACCTTTGCCAATGTTCGAAGATCTGCAGCCCGCCCCCGCCGACAAGATCCTTGCCCTGATCGGCCTCTATCGCGCCGATCCGCGTCCCGACAAGGTCGATCTCGGTGTCGGCGTCTACAAGGATCGCGATGGCAAGACGCCGGTCATGCGCGCCGTGCGCGAGGCCGAAAAGCGCCTGCTGCAGGGCCAGGACACCAAGACCTATCTCGGCCTGGCCGGCGATGTCGGCTTCAACGCGGTGATGGCCAAGCTTGCCTTCGGCCCAGGCGCCGACATGACGCGCATCCGCGCCGCACAGGCGCCCGGCGGGTCCGGTGCGCTGCGGCTGGTGGCGGAATTGCTGAAGCGGGCACGTTCAGACGCGACAGTCTGGCTTTCGGACCCGACCTGGCCGAACCACATGCCGGTGATGCGCGCCGCTGGCCTGCAGATCCGCGAATACCCCTATTTCGATGCGGCTTCGGGTGCCGTTCGCTTCGACGACATGCTGGCAGCGCTGCGGACGGCAAACAGCGGTGACGTGGTGCTGCTGCATGGCTGCTGCCACAATCCGACCGGCGCTAATCTGGACAGCGCCCAATGGGCCGCCGTTGTCGATCTGGTGGTCGAGCGCGGCCTGCTGCCGTTTGTCGACATCGCCTATCAGGGCTTTGGCGATGGCCTTGAGGCCGATGCTCTCGGCTTGCGCCTGCTGGCCGCGAAGGTTCCGGAAATGGTCGTCGCGTCGAGTTGCTCGAAGAACTTCGCCGTCTACCGCGACCGCGTCGGCGCCGCGATGATCCTGGCCAAGGACGGCGCACAGGCCGATCTGGCGATGGGTCAAATGCTATCGGCGGCGCGCGCCATGTATTCGATGCCGCCGGATCACGGTGCTGCCGCTGTGCGCATCGTGCTGGAAGACGCCGCGCTGCGTGCGGACTGGGAGGCCGAACTCGAGGAGATGCGGCTGCGCATGCTCAGGCTTCGGGTGCAGTTCGCCGAGGCGCTGCGCCGGCAGTCCAATTCCGACCGTTTCGATTTTGTTGCCAGCCACCGCGGCATGTTCTCCCGCCTTGGCCTCACGGAAGCACAGGTCGAGCGGCTGCGCGCCGAGCACGGCATCTACATGGTCGGCGACAGCCGCATCAACGTCGCCGGTCTGCCCGAGGACGGGATGGACGAACTCGCCAAGGCGATCGTTTCCGTTCTTGATTGACAGGCCGGGTACCCAGCAACTGTGGACAAGGCCCCCTCGCCGGCTGACAACGTTGGCCGCGCGAGTGGCCGCGCGGTAGCATCGGTCGCATGACGCCATCGAAAGACATTTCGCGCCTGATCGAGATCATGGCGGCGCTGCGCGCGCCGAAAACCGGTTGTCCATGGGACATCGAGCAGGATTTCTCGACCATCGCGCCCTATACGATCGAGGAGGCCTATGAGGTGGCGGATGCCATCGCGCGCGGTGACCTCGACGATCTGCGCGACGAACTCGGCGACCTTCTGCTGCAGGTCGTCTACCATGCGCAAATGGCCGAGGAGGCCGGTGAATTCGCTTTCGGCGATGTGGTCCGGGCTATCACGACGAAGATGATCCGTCGCCATCCGCATGTCTTCGGCGACGAGGAGGCCCGCAGCGCCGGCATGGCCAAGGGCATGTGGGAAAAGATCAAGGCCGAGGAAAAGGCGGAAAAACGAGGCCACCGCCTCGCCCGCGGTCTCGACCCCGAGGACAATGGCAAGGGGTTTCTGGACAGTGTTCCGGTCAACCTGCCCGCACTGACGCGAGCGCTGAAACTGCAGGAGAAGGCCGCCCGCGTCGGCTTCGACTGGAGCGAGGCAGCGCCTATCCTCGACAAGATCGAGGAAGAGATTGGCGAGTTGCGCGAGGCGCTGGCCAAGGGCGACACCGCATCGATCAAGGACGAGTTCGGCGACATGCTGTTTGCCGTCGTCAATCTCGGCAGGCACCTCAAGCTCGATTCGGAAGCCGCGCTGAGCGGCACCAATGAGAAGTTCCGCTCACGCTTCCACTATGTCGAGCAGGCGCTGGATCAAGCCGGCAACACGCTGAAAAAGGCAACCCTGGCCGAGATGGAAGCGCTCTGGCAGGAAGCAAAAACCGCGAAGTAAGCGAGGTTACCCTTTGGTTTTGGCGCGTAATCTGCTTTCGATCTCTTCGCGGGCGCTTTGCGTCGCCTTGAGCGAGATGGTGGCGCTGCCGTTGTCATTGTCGGTTCGCGAAACGACGTCGCCATTGCGGTAAAGCCAGTCGACAAGACCGAACTGTGCCGGCTCGATCGTCACCGTCAGGTCTTCGAGTTCGCCCGCCATGCGCGTTTCGATGATCGCCTTCAGCGCATCGATGCCCTCGCCGGTCACTGCCGACACCGCGACCGGCGGCGCCTTGCTGGCGTCGGTGCCATCGGCAAGCAGCCGGTTCCTGTTGCCTTCGTCGAGCCTGTCGATCTTGTTCCACACTTCGATGACCCGCTTGGCGTCGCCGGCATCGACACCGAGGTCGGCCAGGATGCGCTCGACATCCTCGGCCTGTGCGGCTGTATCGGGATCGGAAATGTCGCGCAGGTGGATGACGAGGTCGGCCTCGACCACCTCTTCCAGGGTGGCGCGGAAAGCGGCGATCAAATGCGTCGGCAAGTCCGAGATGAAACCGACCGTGTCCGAAAGGATGATCGGCGTGCCATGCGGCAGGCGCACGCGGCGCAGCGTCGGGTCGAGGGTGGCGAACAGCATGTCCTGAGCCAGCACGCCGGCTCCGGTCAGCCTGTTGAACAAGGTCGACTTGCCGGCATTGGTGTAGCCGACGATCGCCACCACCGGAAACGGCACCTTCTTGCGCTTGGCGCGGTGCAGGTCGCGGGTGCGGCGCACGGTTTCCAGTTCGTGCTTCAGCTTGATGATCTTGTCCTGAAGGACGCGCCGATCCGATTCGATCTGCGTTTCACCGGGACCGCCGAGGAAGCCGGCGCCGCCGCGCTGGCGCTCGAGGTGGGTCCAGCTGCGCACGAGACGGCCCTTTTGGTAATTGAGATGGGCGAGTTCGACCTGCAGCGTACCTTCCTTGGTGCGCGCGCGCTCGCCAAATATCTCAAGGATCAACCCGGTGCGGTCCAGCACCTTGGCATTCAGTTCCTTTTCGAGATTGCGCTGCTGCACCGGCGTCAGCGGATGGTCGACGATGACCACTTCCGCATGACCCTCTTTGACGATTTCGGCGAACTCGGCGACTTTGCCGCTGCCGAGCAACGTGGCTGGGCGCGGATCGTTGACGGTCACCACCGCCGTGTGGATCAGATCAAGGTTGATGGCGCGGGCAAGGCCGACGGCCTCGTCATGACGAGCGTCAGCCGAACGCGTCAGCCGCGGACGGTTGGTATCGTCGTCACCGCGCGGCTGGCGGGTAAGCACCGGCACGATGACAACGGCCCGGGTCGGGCCCTTGGCTTCCGTCCCGGGATGATGTGCTGGTTTTCCGCGAACTGGTGCGTCCGCGTCTTTCTCACGTGCCAATCAGGCGCCCTGGCTTTCCTCGCCATCGAACATTTGAACCGGCTGGCTCGGCATGATCGTGGAAATGGCGTGCTTGTAGACGAGCTGTGAATGACCGTCGCGGCGCAGCACGACACAGAAATTGTCGAACGAAGTGACCACGCCGGTCAGCTTCACGCCGTTGATGAGGAAGATGGTGAGCGGGTTCTTGCTCTTGCGAACTGAATTCAGGAACAGGTCCTGAAGGTTTTGCGATCGTTCCGCCATTGTTCTTGTCTTTCGCCGATCCCCTTCGGTTTGCAAGCCAATGCGCCAAATTAACGGGCACATGTCAAGCGCGCAAACACCGTCTTGTCGTCAGTAACGACAAGCAGAACGAGATAAATTGATGTTCATTCCACCTGTGCGGTTATCAGGCTGGACTTTTTTCCGCAATGTCAAAAAAGGCCTGACGCAAGGAAAGTGTTACTGAGCCGGGGTGTCCATTGGCAACCGGATCGCCGTCGATGGCCACCACCGGCATGGCAATTGTCGTCGCGGAACTGATGAACGCCTCACGCGCCGCCTTGGCCTCGGCGACGGAAAAAACACGTTCCTCGATCTTCAAGCCGAGGCTGGCCGCCACCTCGAACATGGTCGTGCGGGTGATGCCGCGCAGGATGCCATGCTCGGCCGGCCTGGTGACCAGAACGCCATCCCTGGTGACGATCCAGGCGTTCGACGAGCCGCCTTCCTTGACCATGCCGTCGCTGTCGACGAACCATGCCTCCTGCGAGCCCGCTTCCTTGGCCTTCTGCTTGGCCAGCACGTTGGGCAGCAGTCCGACGCTCTTGATATCGACCCGGTCCCAGCGATTCTCCGGCACGGTGATGACCGCAATGCCGGTTTCGGCCCGTTTTGCTCCGGCGGCAGGATCGGCTTTCCTGGCTGTGACCACCAGGGACGGCCTGGTGTCCGCCGACGGAAAGACAAAGTCGCGGCTGGCGACGCCACGCGTGACCTGGACATAGACCAGGCCATTGGCAACATCATTGCGGTTGACCACCTCGCGCAGGATGAGCGGCAAGACACCGCGCGTGACCGGCCAGGCGATCGACAGTTCGGTCAGCGAGCGGTTCAGCCGGGCCAGATGGCGCGGCATGTCGACGATGAAGCCACGCGCCACCTCGCAGACCTCGTAGACACCATCGGCGAACTGATAGCCGCGGTCCTCGATATGCACGGAAGCGTCCGCATGAGCGACATAGCGCCCGTTGACATAGGCAATGCGCGGCATTGGCGACCTCTGGATAACTCTCGGGCTTTCTTATGCGATTCCGCCGCTGCCGTAACCGGCAAATGGTTGGCCCAAGCGCGGCCGATCGGACGTCGCGCCTGTCAGACGCCCAGCGACTTCAGCTTGCGGTGCAAAGCGGATCGCTCCATGCCGATGAACTCGGCGGTTTTCGAGATGTTGCCGCCAAAGCGGTTGATCTGGGCGATCAGATAGTCCTTCTCGAACTGTTCGCGCGCCTCGCGCAGCGGCAGCGCCATGATGTGCTGGTCGGATTGATTCGGCGTGCGCGGCATGACATCGCCGATCTCGGACGGCAACAGGTCGGCGGTGATCGGCGCATCGACGTCATCGCCGCGCGCCAGGATCATCAGGCGCTCGACATTGTTACGCAACTGGCGGACGTTGCCCGGCCAGTTGTGCGCCTGGAGCACGGCCAGCGCGTCATCGCCGATACGGCGCGGCTTGATGCCGGCCTGACGGGCGATCTGCTTCATGAAATTGTCGACGAGGTAGGGAATGTCCTCGCGCCGCTCGGCCAGTCCCGGCACCATGACCGGAACCACCGCCAGGCGATGATAAAGATCCTCGCGGAAACGCCCGTCGGCAATCATCGCTTCGAGGTTCTGCGAAGTCGAAGAAATGATGCGAACGTCGACCTTGACCCGCTTGGTGCCGCCTACCCGCTCGAACTGCTGCTCGACCAGCACGCGCAGGATCTTGTTCTGCGTCTCGCGCGGCATGTCGGCCACTTCGTCGATGTAGAGGATTCCGCGATGCGCCTCCTCAAGCGCGCCGACCTTGCGTTCGACACCGTTCGATTCGGTGCCGAACAGCTCGATCTCCATGCGCTCGGGCGTGATGTTGGCGGCGCTCAGCGTCACGAACGGCGCGCCCTTGCGCGCCGACAGCGTGTGGATGGCGCGCGCGGCCAGTTCCTTGCCCGAGCCTGAGGGGCCGATAATCATGACGCGGCTGTTGGTCGGCGCGACGCGCTCGATGGTCTGGCGCAGCTGGCTCATCGCCGACGACATGCCGATCAGATCGAAGGTTTCGCCGCTGCGCAGCTTGAGGTCGGAAACCTCGCGCCGCAATTTCGAGGTTTCGAGCGCGCGCTCGGCAATGAGGATCAGCCTGTCGGCCTTGAACGGCTTTTCGATGAAGTCATAGGCGCCGCGACGAATGGCGGAGACTGCCGTTTCGATGTTGCCGTGACCGGAGATCATCACCACCGGCAAGGTCGGGTGCATCGTCTTGATCTCGTCGAGCAGCGCTAGGCCGTCCAGACGCGAGCCCTGCAGCCATATGTCGAGGAAAATCAGCCGCGGCGCCCGGTCGGCGATCGCCGCCAATGCGCTGTCGGCATCGAATGCCGTGCGGGTTTCGTGACCTTCGTCGCTCAGGATGCCTGCGACGAGTTCACGGATGTCTTCCTCGTCATCGACGATGAGAATATCAGACGCCATTACCGACCTTTTCAGTTTCTCGTTCGTTTTCCGTCCTGCTTTCGCCACGCGGAGGGGCGACCGCCACAGGCGGCAAGATGATGCTGATCATCGCGCCGCGCCCGCCGTGGAAATCCGCGGGCGCATCATGAAGTTCCAGCCTGCCACCATGGTCCTCCACGATCTTCTTGACGATAGCGAGACCGAGCCCGGTGCCCTTCTCGCGTGTGGTCATATAGGGCTCGAGCAGCCGTTGGCGATTCTCGCGCGGCAGCCCCTTGCCATTGTCGATGACGTCGATGCGAATCGCGCCATTCTGGCGGCCGGCTTGAATCCGGATTATGCCGTGCGAACCATCCTTCTGTTCCAGCCCATCGATCGCTTCGGCGGCGTTCTTGATCACATTGCCGAAAGCCTGCGCCATCAGCCGGCTGTCGAACGTGCCCTTGAGCGGCTCGCTGCCGAATACCCGTTCGAAGGTGATGTCGGCGCGGCTGACCTCGACCAGGAACGAGGCCTCGCGCAGCGATTCGCGCAGGTCGATGGCCTTCATTTCGGGCTTCGGCATGCGGGCGAACGCCGAGAACTCGTCGACCATGCGGCCGATGTCCTCGACCTGCCGGATGATGGTGTCGGTGCATTGGTCGAAAACCTCGCGGTCCTCGGTGATGACCTTGCCGTAGCGGCGCTTGATGCGCTCCGCCGACAGCTGGATCGGCGTCAGCGGGTTCTTGATCTCATGCGCGATGCGCCGCGCCACGTCGGCCCAGGCGGAGGAGCGCTGCGCCTGAACCAGATCGGTGATGTCGTCGACCGTCACGACATAGGATTTTTCCTCCGCGCCGTCGTCGCCGGCCTCGATGGTGATCTGCACGTTGAAGGTCCGCTCGGCACCGGCGCGATAGAAAGTGACCTGTTCGCGGTAGACCGGTTTGCCGGACTTGCGGCCGATCTCGAAGACGCGGCCGACATGCGGCAGCACGGCGGAGAGGTTCTGTCCAAGTGCCGCGTTGGCGGATATGGCCAGCATCGCCTCGGCCGAGCGGTTGACGATGGTGACGATGCCATAGGGGTCGACGCCGATGACGCCGGCGGTGACACCGGCAAGCACCGCTTCAGAGAAACGGCGCCGTTCGTCGATCAGGTCCTTGGCGGACAGGATCTCGTTGCGCTGTGATTTCAGTTCGAGAAGCATCTTGTTGAACGTGTCGCCGAGCGAGGCGACATCGCCGTCCGATGGCCTGACGGGAACCGCGACGTCGAGATTGCCGGTCGCCACCTCGTCGGCGGCGCCGATAAGTTGGCGAATCGGCCGCACCAGGCGATCGGCAACAGCAATGCCGGTCCAGATCGCGGACAGGATGATGATCAGCGTCAGCGACAGATAGGGCAGCGCGAACGCCACCTGCGACGTGCGCCTGTTATCTTCCAGCCCGCGATATTCGTCGGTGTTGGATCTGACGATCTGCCGCGCCTTGATCACTTCGGGATCGACGAGGCGAATGGTGTAGAGATAGAGCCCATCGATCTCGCGCAGCTTGACGATGGCGCCCATGATGTTGCGCGTTTTCGGCTCTATCAGCACCGGCTTGCCGTCGGAGGCACTGGCCACGGCGCCTTCCGGCGGCTCGGGCATGGCGAAATCGGTGTCGGTCTTGGCGCTCATGACGAACGAGCCGTCGGGTTTGATCAGCGCTGCATGGGCCAGCGACCGGCCCACGGCTTCCTTGTTCATCAGGTCGAGAAAGCCAGTCCGATCAAGGCCATAGAGCGTCCTTGACGCGTCGAGATCATAGGCCATCGACAGCGTCGTGCCCTGGAGGTTGCGGGCGTTTTCCTGGACATAGGCATCGGCGATCGACAATGACGAATTGACGATCGTCTTGGTGCGGATTTCGAACCAGCGGTCGAGGCCGATGTCGAGCGTGATCGAGGCGATGATCGCCACCATGATGGCGGGAATTGCGGCGACCAGGGCAAACATGGCGACGATGCGCACATGCAGCCGCGAGGCCGCCTTGCCGTGTCGGCGCGCCATCAGGATGCGGTGCACTTCGCGTCCGACCAGCGCGATGAGGAACAGGACGAATATGGCATTGAGGGCGATCAATGCGAGCGTCGTCGACTCGTTGGGCGTAATCGGCGTGGCGCCGACGAGGATGGTGAACGAGATCGCCGCCGTCACCAGCGCGCCGCCGACCGCGACCACACCGGGCAGCGCAAGCAGCCTGCGCCCGTCGCGTGCGCCGGGTTCGCTGAAAAGCGGTTGGTTGAGTGTCGGTGCCTGCGGAGCCATGTCGCCGTCTAGAGCCATCATTGCGTCGGATGTATGCAACGCATTGTGGCGATTATGCAACAAGTGTGACCGAGACGGAAATCTTTCGCGAGATGGTCCCCTGAAAAGAGCCCGGGCTCGGATCAGTGCTCAGGGCTGTCGTGATGATTTGTAGACGTTGACGCCGAGGTCGCGAATCTTCTTGCGCAGCGTGTTGCGGTTCAAGCCCAGCAGTTCGGCGGCCTTGATCTGGTTGCCGCGGGTTGCCGTCATCGAGGCCAGGACCAGCGGATATTCGACCTCGGACAGAATGCGCTGGTAGAGACCGGCAGGCGGCAAATCGCCGGCGAACGAGGCGAAATAACGCTGCAGGAAATGCTCGACCGCCTGGCCGATCGACAGGTCGTCGGGAATGAGGTTGCCGCCGCCCGGCACCACCGGACGCTCGCCGGTCTTGAGTTCCGCCTCGATGATCTCGGCCGAGATCTCGTCCTGCGAATAGAGCGCGGCGAGCCTGCGGACGAGGTTTTCCAGTTCGCGCACATTGCCCGGCCAGGGGTAGCGCTTCATCAGTTCGATGCCGCCCGACGAAATGCGCTTGGTCTGCAGGCCTTCCATCTCGCCGAGCTTGAAGAAGTGCCGGACGAGGTCGGGCACGTCCTCGGAGCGCTCGCGCAGCGCCGGCAGCCTGAGCGGCACGACGTTGAGGCGATAGAAAAGATCCTCGCGGAAAAGCCCCTGGTTGATCAGCGTGCGCAGATCCTTGTTGGTGGCGGCGACGATGCGCACATCGGTCTTGATCGGCGTGCGTCCGCCGACGGTCGTGTACTCACCCTGCTGCAGGACGCGCAGCAGGCGCGTCTGCGCTTCCATCGGCATGTCGCCGATCTCGTCGAGGAACAGCGTGCCGCCTTCGGCCTGTTCGAAGCGACCGGTGGAGCGGTTCTGGGCGCCGGTGAAGGCGCCCTTCTCGTGGCCGAACAGTTCCGACTCGATCAGGTCACGCGGGATCGCCGCCATGTTGATGGCGACGAACGGGCCGCCGCGGCGGCGGCCATACTCATGCAGCGCACGCGCCACCAGCTCCTTGCCGGTGCCGGATTCGCCAGAAATCATCACCGTCAGGTCGGTCTGCATCATGCGCGCCAGCATGCGGTAGATGTCCTGCATGGCCGCCGAGCGGCCGACCAGCGGCATCGCGTCAGGTTGCTCTTCCGGCCGCGCATCGATCTTCGGCCGCCGCGGCTCGGAAAGCGCCCGGTTGACGATGTTGAGCAGTTCGGTCAGGTCGAATGGCTTCGGCAGATATTCATAAGCGCCGGTTTCGGATGCACGGATCGCCGTCATGAAGGTGTTCTGGGCGCTCATGACGATAACGGGCAGCTCCGGCCGCGCCTTCTTGATGCGCGGCAGCATGTCGAAGGCGTTCTCGTCCGGCATCACCACATCGGTGATGACCAGATCGCCCTCGCCCGCCGCCACCCAGCGCCACAATGTCGAAGCGTTGGAAGTGACGCGCACCTCGTGACCGACGCGCGAAAGCGCCTGGTTGAGGACGGTGCGGATCGCCGCATCGTCGTCGGCGACGAGAATATTGCCGCGAACGGTCATTTGCGATCTCCTTCACCGTCTTCGTCGGCGCCGTATGGCACTTCTTTCCAGGCCGGCATCAGGATGCGGAATGTGGTCCCGCGCGGCGTCGATTCGCATTCGATGATGCCGCCATGCTCGCCGACGATCTTGGCGACTAGCGCCAGCCCCAGCCCCGAGCCGTTCGGCTTGGTGGTGATGAAGGGATCGAACAGGATCGGCAGGATATCTTCCGAGACGCCGGAGCCATTGTCGCGCACGCAGAATTCCAGCGGCAGCGATACGCGATCCTGCGTGCCCGGAACGGAAACACGGATGCCCGGCCGGAAGGCCGTCGACAGCACGATCTCGCCCTGCGGGTCACTGCCGATCGCCTCGGCGGCGTTCTTGACCAGGTTGAGGAACACCTGGATGAGCTGGTCGCGGTTGGCAAACACCGGAGGCAACGAAGGATCATAATCCTCCATTATCTTGATTCTCTTGGCAAAACCGTTCTTGGCAATCGCCTTCACATGGTCGAGAACGACGTGGATGTTGACGGGGTAGCGATCGATCGGCCGCTCGTCGGAAAACACCTCCATGCGGTCGACCAGCGACACGATGCGGTCGGTCTCGTCAGTAATCAGCCGCGTCAGCGCGCGGTCCTCGTCGGAGGCCGACAGTTCGAGCAGCTGGGCAGCACCGCGGATGCCGGAGAGCGGGTTCTTGATCTCGTGGGCAAGCATCGCCGCCAGGCCGGTCACCGAGCGCGCGGCGCCGCGGTGCGTCATCTGCCGGTCGATCTTGTCGGCCATCGACCGCTCCTGGAACATCACCACGACAGAGCCCGGAAATTCCGACACCGGCGCGACATAGAGATCGACGACCTTCTCGATGCCGAGGCGCGGCGACGATACGTCGACCCGGTACTCGTTGACCGGAGCCCGACGCTCGCGCACCTGATCGACCAGCGTCAGCAAAGGGCTGCCGAAAGGAATGAGTTTCGACAGCGTGTTGCGCGCCAGCATCGTCGCGCTCGAGCGGAAGAAGTCTTCCGCGTCGGCATTGGCGAAGGTGATGAACCCTGCCTCGCTGATCATGATCACAGGGCGGCGGATGGTGTTCAGCACGATCTGGGCGGCATCCGCCATTTCAACACCCTGGCCAGCGGCGGCGATCATGCGGCGCTCCGCAGGTTCGACGGTTGCGCATCGTGCGAAAACACATCGCGCAGCATGGCGATGACGCGCGCGGGCTCGAATGCGGTCAGTATGGCCTTTCGGCTGTCGTCAGCCATGCCGCCGGCATGACGGTCGAGATACCAGCCAAGATGCTTGCGCGCCTGGCGCAGGCCACTTTCGACGCCATAGAGCGCCAGCATGTCCTCGTAGTGGGCCACGACATAGTCGGACAGCGCCATCCGGTTCTGCGGCACCTTGGCCGCTGCCTCGCCCGTCGCGGCCGCCGCGATGCTGCCAGCGATCCAAGGCGCACCGTAATGCGCGCGGCCGATCATCACGGCATCGGCACCTGACTGGTCGAGAATGGCAGCCGCTTCCGACGGCGAAGAAACATCGCCATTGGCGACGACCGGGATCGACACCGCTTCCTTGACGCGGGCGATGGCGCGCCAGTCGGCCTTGCCCTTATAGAATTGGCAGCGCGTGCGGCCGTGCACCGTCACCATCCTGACACCGGCCTGTTCGGCGCGGCGCGCCAGCATCGGGGCGTTGAGTGCGCCTTCGTCCCAGCCCAACCGCATCTTGACCGTGACCGGCACCTTGACCGCGCCGACCACGGCGTCGATCAGCGACAGCGCGTGGTCGAGATCCAGCATCAATGCCGAGCCGGCATAGCCACCGGTAACCTTCTTGGCCGGGCAACCCATGTTGATGTCGATGATGTCGGCGCCCTCGCCAGCAGCGATCCGCGCGCCTTCCGCCATGTTCGCCGCCTCGCGGCCGGCAAGCTGCACCATGTGAACCGGCAGGCCAGAATGACGAATGCGCAGGTCGCAACCGGCCCTGCCCTTGGCAAGCTCGCCGCTGGCGACCATTTCGGATACGACAAGACCGGCGCCATGGGCATGGGCGCGCTGCCGGAACGCCTCATCGGTGATGCCCGACATCGGCGCCAGGAACACGCGATTGCGAATTTGCACGCCGCCGACGTCGAGTGGCGCGGCCAATTTGGTCAAATCAGGCATGCACAAAAACCAAGCATATTAGTTCGTTGCACATTCTCTAGCCAGAACCGGCGCAATGTGCAACGCGGAATGACGCCACATTAAGGCGCAATTGGGAAAAATGCTGGCCTTCTGAATTGGCGCCAGACGCCCCTTGGAAGGCGCAAAGGACGCCTTGGAAGTTCATATTTGGCGCACGATCTTTTCCGAAAACCGATTACACTTTTCGGGATCGTGCGCTAAGCCAATCTGCATGACTGACGCAAGTGAAAATTCGAGTGACGATGGCAAGGTCGCCGTGGTGATCGTCGCCGCCGGCCGCGGCGCTCGCGCCGGGCAGGCCAACGGACCCAAGCAGTATCAAAGTATTGGCGGCCACGCCGTCATCGCCCACACGATTGAGATTTTCCTGGCCCACCCGCGGACCAGCGAAGTTGTTGTCGCCATTCATGCCGACGACCACGAGTTGTTCCAGCAGGCGGCAGGCGCCAACGCCGAGCGGGTCATCGCCATCATGGGCGGGGCGACTAGGCAGGCTTCGGTGCGGCTCGGACTACTCGCACTGAGAGGCCACGCGCCGGGCCGGGTTCTGATCCACGACGCCGTCCGCCCGTTTGTCGATGCGGAGTTGATCGATCGGACCATCGACGCCATCGGCCAGCGCGAGGGCGCGCTGCCCGCCCTGCCCGTCGCCGATACGCTGAAGCGCGAGTCGGCCGCCGGCGTCGTCGGAGAAACCGTTTCCCGCAACGGACTTCACGCCGCGCAGACGCCACAGGGCTTTCCGTTCTGGCCCATTCTTGCCGCGCACGAGAAAGCCCATCACCTGGGAAAAATGGACTTCACCGACGACGCCGCGATCGCCGAATGGGCGCATATTCCGGTAAAGATCGTTCCGGGTTCACCGGACAATGTCAAACTCACCTGGGCACGGGATATTGCAATGGCGGACCAGCGGCTTTCCGGCGAACGTGCGCGCTTCCCCGACATCAGAACCGGCAATGGCTACGACGTGCACGCCTTCGAACCTGGCGACCACGTCACCCTGTGCGGCGTAGCCATCCCGCATGACAAGAAACTTTCGGGCCACTCCGACGCCGATGTCGGCCTGCATGCCTTGACCGATGCGCTGCTGGCGACCTGTGGCGCCGGCGACATCGGCACGCATTTCCCGCCGTCCGATCCGCAGTGGAAAGGCGCTGCATCGCGTATCTTCGTCGAACATGCGGCAAAGCTGGTGCGCGAGCGCGGCGGCCGCATCGCCAACGCCGACATCACGCTAATCTGCGAGGCGCCGCGCGTCGGCCCGCATCGCGAGGCGATGACGGCGGCCCTGTCACAGATGCTGGCAATTTCCCCTGATCGCATCTCGATCAAGGCGACAACCAACGAAAAGCTCGGCTTTGTCGGCCGCGAGGAAGGCATAGCGGCCATCGCCACCGCCAGCGTGGTGTTTCCCGGGGAGGTGCCGGAATGACCAACAACGAGCTGGCAAACGCGCTGCTTCAGGCCTGCCAGCAGCGCGGCATCATGCTGGCAACGGCGGAAAGCTGCACCGGCGGCATGATCATCTCCGCGCTCACCGACATTGCCGGCTCGTCCGCCGTGGTCGATCGCGGCTTCATCACCTATTCGAACGAAGCGAAGATGGACATGCTCGGTGTTTCCCTCGCCACGCTTGAGGAGCATGGCGCGGTTTCACGCGAGACGGCAATCGAAATGGCAAAGGGCGCTCTCGCCCGTTCGCGCGCCAAACTGACGCTGGCGGTCACCGGCATTGCCGGCCCCGGCGGCGGCTCGGCGCAAAAGCCTGTCGGCCTGGTCTGGTTCGGCGTCGGCCTGGACGGCCAGGCCGTGACCGCAGAGCGCCAACTGTTTGCCGACAATGGTCGCGATTTTATCCGCCGTGAAACAGTTGGGCATGCGCTGGAACTGGGACTGCGTGCGCTTGGCCAGCGTTAAAGCGCGACGCGCTTAAAGTCTTTGCATTTATGCCTGTCGTCGTTTCGCTGCGCACTTTTGGGCGACATGCATCAGGCCGACGATGCAACACCGTAAATGACGTCGGCGCGCTTCTCGAAAGCCTCGGCGAACATGCGGAAGGCGCGATCGAACATGGTGCCCATCACCGCGCCCAGAATGCGGCTCTTGAATTCATAATCGATGAAGAAGCGGACAATACAGTCGCCGCCATCGGGTTCGAAGCGCCAGACATTGCTTAGATATTTGAACGGGCCATCGATGTATTTCACATCGATGGTGTTCTCGTCGGGTTTCAGCAGCACCTGCGTGGTGAAGGTTTCGCGGATCGCCTTGTAGCCGATGCTCATGTCGGCGACGAGAACGGTGCGTCCGTCACGCTCCTTGCGCGAGCGCACCGTCAGCGCTTCGCAAAGCGGCAGGAACTGCGGATAGGCCTCGATATCGGCAACCAGTGCGAACATCTGTTGCGGCGTATGGGCAACCCGGCGGGTGGCTTCGAATTTCGGCATGAACCGGCCCTAAAGCGCGTTGCGTTGAAACGGATTCATGCGACGCGCTTTAGATTCCTTGTTTTTATGCATGTCGTTCTCCCAAAACCGAGGTCACTTTTGGGCGACATGCATTAGAGCGATTTCTTGAGAAGCGCTTCCCGCGCCGCACGCAGCCTAGCGAAATCGTCGCCGGCGTGGTGCGAAGAGCGCGTCAGCGGGCTCGACGCCACCAGCAGAAAACCCTTGGTCCGGCCGATCGTCTCGAAGGATTTGAACTCCTCCGGGGTGACGAAGCGGATCACCGGATGGTGCTTCTTGGACGGCTGCAGATACTGGCCGATGGTCATGAAGTCGACATTGGCCGAGCGCAGATCGTCCATCAATTGCAGGATTTCGTTCCGCTCTTCGCCCAGGCCCACCATGATGCCGGACTTGGTGAAGATCGACGGGTCGAGTTCCTTGACCCGCTGCAACAGCCGGATTGAATGGAAATAGCGGGCGCCCGGACGAACCGTCAGATAGTTCGACGGCACGGTCTCGAGATTGTGGTTGAAGACGTCGGGCTTGGCCGCCACGACGACCTCCAGTGCGCCTTCCTTACGCAGGAAATCGGGCGTCAGGATTTCGATCGTCGTCAACGGCGTGGCCGCCCTGATGGCGCGGATGACCTCGGCAAAATGCTGCGCACCGCCATCGGCGAGATCATCGCGGTCGACCGAGGTGATGACCACATGGGTCAGGCCCATCTGCTTGACCGCGTGCGCGACGCGGGCCGGTTCATCGGGATCGAGTGCGGTCGGGATGCCAGTGGCGACGTTGCAGAAGGCGCAGGCGCGTGTGCAGATCTCGCCCATGATCATGAAGGTGGCGTGCTTCTTCTCCCAGCACTCACCGATGTTGGGGCAGCCGGCCTCTTCGCAGACGGTCACCAGCTTGTGCGACTTCACGATCTCGCGGGTCTCGGCATAGCCCTTCGAGACCGGCGCCTTGACGCGGATCCAGTCGGGCTTGCGCAGCACGTCCTGATCGGGCTTGTGCGCCTTTTCCGGGTGCCGCAAGCGCGGTGCGTTGGCAATCGTATCGAGGACAGTGACCATCTGGAAACCTGGTTTGTTCGCGACAGCCAGTCCGGCTTTCGCTGTCATAACGTCATCTAAGACTTTTCAACTCAAAGAAAAAGGCCGCCGCAGTGCATGCCGCGGCATCCCTTTTCGCATAGCAGTTGTTCAACGATGTTAACGGCGTACCAGGCGTCCGACCCAGATCAGCAGGCAGGCGCCGATAAAGCCGGTGATCAGATAGGCCGTCCAGCCGATGCCGAAGACACCGACGTTGAGCGCCTGCAGGATGGCGTTCAGCACGATCGCACCGACGATGCCCAAAACAATGTTCATGAAGATGCCGGTGTTGCTCTTCATGACCATTTCGGCGAGCCAGCCTGCCAGGCCGCCGATAATGATTGCTGCTATCCAGCCGACGCCATTCAAGTGCATATGCGCTCTCCTTGTGTGATGGGTGAAAATGCATCCGCAAACGAACATCCTTGCCGCCGGGTTCCATCGACTACCCGCGGGCCCGATTTATCACGCGTTGAGCGCCCGGCCATAGGCGTCGAGCACGCTTTCTTTCATCATTTCCGAGAGCGTCGGATGCGGGAAGATGGTGTGCATCAGTTCTTCCTCGGTCGTCTCCAGGTTCATCGCCACGACAAAGCCCTGGATCAGTTCGGTCACCTCGGCGCCAACCATATGCGCGCCGAGCAGCTGACCTGTCTTCTTGTCGAAGATGGTCTTCACGAAGCCCTGGTCCTCGCCAAGCGCGATGGCCTTGCCGTTGGCGGCGAACTGGAACCGTCCGACTCGGATATCCCAGCCCTCGGCCTTGGCCTTGGCCTCCGTCAGGCCGACGGAGGCGACCTGCGGATTGCAGTAGGTGCAGCCCGGAATCTTGAGCTTGTCGGTGGCATGCACGCCGGGAAAGTTGGCAATCTTTTCGACGCACACCACGCCCTCGTGCTCTGCCTTGTGGGCAAGCATCGGCGGGCCGGCGACATCGCCGATGGCATAAATGCCGGGCACATTGGTCTTGCCGTAGCCGTCGATGACAATACAGCCCCGGTCAGTCTTCACGCCCAGCGCCTCAAGCCCGAGGTTTTCGATGTTGCCCTGCACGCCGACGGCCGAGATCATGCGGTCGGCGGTGATCTTCTCGACTTTGCCGTCCTTCATCTCGACATGCGCGGTGACCGAGTTCGCGCCCTTCTCGACCTTGGTTACCTTGGCCTCGAGAATGATCTTCATGCCTTGCTTCTCGAACTGCTTTTGCGCGAATTTCGAGACTTCGGCGTCCTCGACCGGCATCACCGCAGGCAGGAGTTCGACAACCGTCACTTCGGCGCCCATGGTGCGGTAGAAGGAGGCGAATTCGATGCCGATGGCGCCTGAACCCATGACCAGCAGCGATTTCGGCATCTCCTTCGGCACCATGGCTTCGAAGTAGGTCCAGATGAGCTTGCCATCCGGCTCGATGCCGGGCAGCGCGCGCGGCCGGGCGCCGGTCGCCAGAATGATGTGCTTGGCGGTGTAGGTGCCCTCGCCCTTGACGCCCTTCGGCACCGGCGGCTGCGGCTCCATCGGCGTCTTGGCCGTCTTGGACACGACGATCTCACCTGGCTTCGAGAGCTTGGCTTCGCCCCAGATCACGTCGACCTTGTTCTTCTTCATCAGAAAGGCAACGCCGCCATTGAGCCGCAGCGAGACTTTTCGCGAACGGTCGACCACGGCAGCCGTGTCGACGCTGACCTTGCCGTCGAGCTTCAGCCCGTAATCCTTCAGGTGATCTGAATAGTGCATGATCTCGGCCGAGCGCAGCAGCGCCTTGGTCGGAATGCAGCCCCAGTTGAGGCAGATGCCGCCGAGATGCTCGCGCTCCACGATTGCCGTCTTGAAGCCAAGCTGGGCGGAACGCACCGCCGTGACATAGCCGCCCGGGCCGGAGCCGATGATGATGACGTCGTAGTTCTCAGCCACGATTTTCTCCTTGATTCACGATTCCAGCATGCCGCGCACGAGGGGCGCTAACGCCTCGCCGATGTTGCGCGTGTTTTCGTATCGAGGTGGACGCCGTCGAGCGGTGTACATTTAGCGACGCTCGCTGCATCAAAAAAGCCGCAGCCCATCTCGTTGGCGGCGGTTTGATAAAAGCCGGCGAGCTTGGGCGACTCGATTGCACCCGTTCCCAACATTTCGGCGTAGTCCGCCTTGCGGGTTTCCACGATATGCGGCGGCGCAACCAGAATAATCCTGGGGGCGGCACCGCCGAATGGATAGGCGTGCCCCCGCACAATTTCGACGAGGCGTCGCATGCCATAGGACGCTATGACTGCGCTGCCATGAATCGACGGCTTCATGTCGTTGGAGCCAAGCATGATGACGATCAGATCGATCGGCGAATGCGTGCTCAGGATCGTCGGCAAAATCCGGGCGCCGTTTCGGTCCGCGCCCGACAAGAAGTCGTCATAGGCCGTGGTGCGGCCGCCCAGTCCCTCGGCAATGACGTGGAAGCTTGGTCCGAGCGCTCTCGCCAGTGTGGTTGGCCACTGGTCTTCATGTTCATGTCGGCTCAAAGTCTCCGGGTTGTGTCCCCAGGTCAGCGAATCGCCGTAGCACAGAACTGTCTTCATGCACCCACACCCACCTGTGCCTTGATCAAACCGCGTCTCACCCGCCAGCTCACGAACAGCCAGTGAAGAATAATCGTCACCAGCCCCGGCAGGCCAAAGCCGACCACCATGGGAATGTCCTTCTTCACCACCGCGGCACCGCTGTCGGCGTAGAGGACTAGCGCGACCAGCAGGGCAAGCAACACCGCAAACACGATCAGCAGCCACTTGCCCGTCCTGGCCACCGCCGCGACCGGATCCGTCATGAACTGCGCCACGAAGAAGACGAAGGTAACCATGAAGGTCACCAGCACCGAGAACATGAAAACGAGGATGTATTCTTCCTCGGCGCCAGTGGCGATGGCCAACCACTGCGCGACCAGCCCGCCGGCCAAACCGGAAAGAATGAAAGCGAAAAGGCTGGTGAAGAATGTCCGCACCGCCCTTTCCCTTCCTAGACCAGCATGCCCATCGGGTTCTCGATCAGGCGTTTGAAGGCAACCAGCAATTCGGCCCCCAGCGCCCCATCAACGGCGCGATGGTCGGTCGACAGCGTCACCGACATCACGGTGGCG
>NZ_JBWKME010000022.1:0-36383 GCF_056431085.1 Mesorhizobium waitakense
CGAAGCGATGCAGAAGGTCGGCAACGAGGGCGTCATCACCGTCGAGGAAGCCAAGACCGCCGAGACCGAACTCGAAGTCGTCGAAGGCATGCAGTTCGACCGCGGCTATCTCTCGCCCTACTTCGTCACCAACGCCGACAAGATGGTTGCAGAACTCGAGGACGTCTACATCCTCCTGCACGAGAAGAAGCTCTCCAACCTCCAGGCCATGCTGCCGGTTCTCGAAGCCGTCGTGCAGACCTCGAAGCCGCTGCTCATCATCTCGGAAGACGTCGAAGGCGAGGCTCTGGCCACGCTGGTCGTCAACAAGCTGCGTGGTGGCCTGAAGATCGCCGCCGTCAAGGCGCCGGGCTTCGGTGATCGCCGCAAGGCCATGCTGGAAGACATCGCCATCCTCACCGGTGGCCAGGTCATCTCCGAAGACCTCGGCATCAAGCTCGAGAATGTTGGCCTCAACATGCTCGGCCGCGCCAAGAAGGTGTCGATCTCCAAGGAGAACACCACCATCGTCGACGGTGCCGGCAAGAAGGCCGAGATCCAGGGCCGCGTTGCCCAGATCAAGCAGCAGATCGAAGAGACCACTTCCGACTACGACAAGGAGAAGCTGCAGGAACGTCTGGCGAAGCTCGCCGGCGGCGTTGCGGTGATCCGCGTCGGCGGTGCGACGGAAGTCGAAGTCAAGGAAAAGAAGGACCGCGTCGATGACGCCCTCAACGCGACCCGCGCGGCCGTGGAAGAAGGCATCGTTGCCGGCGGCGGCGTCGCCCTGCTGCGCGCTTCGCTGAGCATCAAGGCGGTCGGCGCCAACTCCGACCAGACCGCTGGCATCGCCATCGTGCGCCGCGCGCTGCAGGCTCCGGCCCGTCAGATCGCGGCCAACGCCGGTGCGGAAGCCTCGATCGTTGCTGGCAGGATCCTTGAGAACAAGGACGCGACCTTCGGCTACAACGCCCAGACCGGCGAATATGGCGACATGATCGCCATGGGTATCGTCGATCCGATGAAGGTCGTGCGCACCGCTCTCCAGGACGCGGCCTCGGTCGCCGGCCTGCTGGTCACCACCGAAGCCATGATCGCGGAGGCTCCGAAGAAGGACTCGGCTGGCGGCGGCATGCCGGGCGGCATGGGTGGTATGGGCGGTATGGGCGGCATGGATTTCTAATCCAACCCATTCAGCCCTCAGATACGGAAAGGGCGGCATCGAGCCGCCCTTTCTTCGTGTCCATTGCGCCGGTTGTCGGCGACCCGCAAGCCGGGGTTTGCCCGCCAAGGGTTATGCTTATGTTTGGACGGATACTGCCTGTTTTCCTGGGGCTGGCCTTACTGTCGGGCAGCGGCTGCGCGCACAGCGATGATGGTACGGTGATTATTCCGACATCGCTTGATGCCAGGCGATTCTTTGACAAAGAGCCGCTACGCCTGCGGCAGCAAAAGATCGAAACCAGCGTGTTTCCGGTTGCACCACAGGAGCCGGAACGGCTCAAACCGCGCCGTACGGCAAGTCTCAAGACATCAAACCGACGGGCACCGTCGGCCGCAAGTCCTCCGCTCTCCTCTTCCGAGCCACACAAGCCGCTTATCTGCAAGAACATCAGCGAGCCCGGTAAGCGGTATCGTGTGGTTTGCGAATAGGACACTTGGTTTGGCAAGCATTCTACCCCTGCGGTGCCTTCCTGATCAGGTTGCCCAGAGCGACGTCTCCCTTCTTTCCCATGATCCAGTCATTCTATCATTCCCAGCTTCACGAAACGGAACGAATTTTGCCGGCGGCTTCCGCGAAGCGCTTGGCTACCGATCAGAACAGTCTTTGAAAGAAAAGGCCGCGCTCGGCCGCGATCGCAACCGCATGAGCCAAGCTTTTGGCACCCAGCTTGGCCCGTGCCAGATCAAGATGAAATCGGACCGTGTGAGGGGATAGCGACAGTATCTGTGCGGTCCGTTTGACCTTCTCCCCCCTCGCGTACCATTTCAGGCACTCGATCTCTCTATCGGAGCAGACCGTCCGATGGAGTCGCCTTCCTTGGATTCGACCGATAGCATTGTGAAATTCGCCGGCGAGATGCTGGAGGTCGCGAACCTCGGATTTGAGGAACGCCTGCCACGCCGCTGCGTTCTCGTTGCTCGTCACGCTCAGAATGCCGCGGTCGCCGTCGACACCCCTAACCGGGAACGTGACGCCATGCTTCCCGACACCATGTTGCCTCGCTTCACCAAAGAACGTGCGCACGGCCTTGTCCGATAGGTCGATCTCCTTCCAATCAACCAATGTCACTGCACGCAGCCCGTAGCGAAGCACGGGATCGATGTCGAAAAAATCCTTCTCGATGTAGCGTTTCACCCACTCAGGCGAATAGGTGGTCAAACAGAACGGCTTACTCGGTTCCTCGTAAACCGGCCTGACGGTAAGAAAGGCCGCCGTCTCAAGGCCGTAACTCTCGACAATTGTGTTCAGAAGGTCCGCTGCGTCCGCAGGAGAGGCAACTGCACGAATACCCTCCGTCATGTCGTGAAAATTTGAGTCAAATTGCGCCATATCCAGCTTGCCTTCTTGCTATCGACGTGCCTCTCCAAGCCAGTCGCGCGGCTATCTAACTAGGTTGCTCCTCGCTGGATTCCAGCGTCTCACGACCTGTCAAAAGTGACAGGCAAAACCGCCAGTATACATAGGTTGCAACCGCATTATTCCAGATTGGATGACCACAACCCGGCGTGGAGAAAACGCCTTGGATACGATTGTACTTTCGTCAAACGATGTGGCTCGGCAGACTAACTCCACACGTGCCAACCGCCGTGCATCACATCAGCGTTCCGCAACGGACGACCACGAAATTTGCCGTCTCTGCTCGGAGCTAGAACAATTGGACGCTGACCGGGAAGCTCTATTTGCTTTCTTCCCTCCGCCTGCGCCGGGCAACCCTGCGCAGAGCAGGCAGTTTTTCAGAAAGCTGAACTCGATTACGGCTCGCTATTTAGCGCTCGAACAGCGGCTTCGAAAGGCTCGCAGCGACATCAGGCAAGGCAGCCCACGAAGCCGCTGAGTTCGTCCAGCGGATGCCGCTGCGACCGCCGCAGCATAGCGCGCATTCAGAGTATCGATTGCCTGATGGCCCCGCGTCAACTCGACACCGAGGCCCTACCCGGCCCATCGGGCGCGGATCCGGATACTAGCACCCCTCCTCCCGTCGCAGGGTATGAGTCAGAGACACTTGCACAGCGATTTGTAAGATAGTTTACTGACTCAATGAATCTGAAGAGGAGTGACCCATGGGAACCAGCAAGCAACTTTTGCTTCGTGCAGCTATCGCGGCGTCGACGGTTGCGACCTGGGCCATACCGCGACGCTGGGAAAGCAGGCGGGGCCTCGTGGCGTTGTCGCCATGGCATGGCTCGTAACCGCCACCTTGAAAAAATGGCTTGTCTGCTTGCCGGTCCGGAAAGACGCAACTGTCATCGTCGCGCGTTGCGCAACCGGCGAAATGGCCGACGTCGCAGGCCAAATGCTGAAAGCCGGTATAGGCGTCACCCTCCCCCACGATCCCGATCGTCGCATCCGCCTCTACGCCCAGATCGAGCATCAGGCTCGCATAACCCATCGCGGCATCTGGGCCAGCACCTTCCAGATGCCTTGGCTCCGCCGGAAATCCTCACCTGCAAACCCATGACCCACGAGCACGACATGCGTTCTTTTCGTCACATCCTCCACCTCGTCGCATCCGCGGCCTTGCTCGCCGGTTGCGCCGAGCGAATGCCGGATGCTTCACATTCGGCCGGCCCCGTTTCGGTCACGGACTCCTATTGGAAACCGGATCGCGTCAGTCGCAGCCGGCAAGAATATGCGCCCGACTGGGGCCGCTTCCCGCCGGTCATTACCCAGCGAACCGGCTACCCGACCCAAGCTCAGGCGAATAACGCCTTGCGCCGCTCGCATTGGAGCTCAGTGCCTGTGCGCACGCTCATCACCGAGGAAGGTATCAAGACGATCTCCGTCCCTGCGGAAGCCCCGGACACGATCGCTGCAGGCGTTCGTGTCTTTGCGTGCCGGCCCGAAGCGCTCAACGGCTATACCGGCCGCGTGCAATACTACGACGGCCCCGTCGTCGCCTGCGCTTCCGACCTCCTGTCTGCCGATGGTCGCGTGCTCGCCCGAGTACCCCTCAATTTCTACTACCGGCAGAAGGCTTGGCGCGTCCAAGACCCGAGGCCGTCCTACAAATCCGTCCCGTGGGCTTATCAGGAACCCTCGCCACCCAAGAGCAAGGGCTGGTTCGGCAACCGCTACTAAGCGGCGGCCGTCACACTGCCGCGTGTCGGCTGGCCAGACGCGCACAGAAGCCGACGGCCAAACCAACGGCAAGGCGCCGGCGTCGCCAAGATTGTCCGCGGCGTATGAGAGGTACGCTGCGAGCGGCTTTTACGACGCTCCGGATGTGTCGTCACGCAGCGTGCCGATTCACCACCACGCCTCTTTCGTGCAGATCCCAGTTCGAAGATGGCGACGGCCGTCTTCGGCGACTTCGAGCGTATTGCGTGTGGTCGCGCCAGCAGTCATGGCGACCTTCAGCACGGAGGCCGCACGCTCATCTCCGGCCGAAAATCATGCTTCCCGCACCTTTCTTTTAGGAAGAACAGGCCCGGCGAGCGACTATTTCAAAGGCACTCGCTATGCGAGATCGATCTGTCGTTCGGCCAAAGTGTTTCGCAAGGCTCTAGAATAGTTCAATCTCTTTCCTGGCGAAATCAGTGTTAGTGCTCGGCATTGCCGACGGTCGCCCACGAAGATTCTGCTGGTATCGTGCGTTCAGCATTCTGGGGGAGCGAGCGGCAGGCCGCACAGCCTCCCAACATCGCAGCCACTTCACGGTCGAGGTCATCTATCGGTTAGGCTCTGCTCTTCTGCTGGGGGCTCGTTTCGTACGAAAACGTCCAGCACTTGCGCGATATTGATCCCTGACGGCGATCCGTTGCGCACCATACCCCTCGATACCGCCGAGCGCATGGCTCCAATGACGCAGCATGCCGCGACGAGCGCTGCCACGGCATCGCCGTCGGTCTCGGTCAATAGCTGCTCCGCCAGCGCCCTCGCTCCTCGCGGAATTTGATCGACATCTTCACCACCAAGCGACCACTGACGATTTTCTTCCGTCACGGCGACACCTCCCGGACTGTTCGATTTGACCATTGGCGGCCAAGCTGGCGGAGCGGATCACCGATCGCCGCTGTCAGTACATGAGACAGCCCGATCGCAATCGCGATCGAGAACGTTGCCGTCGCCGGAGCGCCCAGGAATTGGCCAAGGGACCAGTTGAACAGCGCCAGCACCGGCAGATGGATCAGATAGAGCGCATAAGAAATGTCTCCTAGGCGGCGCAGAATCCGCCCTGGCCAGTTCACAGAACCATTCCGCAAGGTCGCCCTTGTCACGATCCACCCGCACGTCAGCGCCAGTGCGGCAGTCGCCACGCCATGTGTCGCCGGCGGCAAGATCGCCAGCATGAAGGCCCCGACCGTCATCCAGAACGCCGTTTCCATGTTACCGATCGCCAGCAGGTTTTCCGCCAGCCATGGCCATGCGCTTGTGCCCATGGTTGCTCCGATCGCCAGCCCGACCGCGATTGCATCGATGCGGAACGTCCAAAGCGTCCCGCCCCATGGCCGCAGCGTGAACGCCCCGACCACGAGAACGAGTCCGGCTAGCGCGACGAGCGCCCGCCGCGGTAGCAAGAACACCAGGAGCGGAGCCAGTAGATAAAATTGCATTTCGGCGGCGATCGACCAGAATGGTCCAAACGCAAAGGCGTTCCCGCATCCTGTGGCGCCCCCGAAACAAGGCGCCCAATGCGCATTCGAGATGAAGGCGAATGCCGCCTTCGCGTCTGCGGGCTCAACGCCGCTTCCCGGCAGGATCAACCCGATCGAGAGGATGGCGACGACGCACCAGGCCAGCGGCACGATCCGCATAGCACGCCTGACATAGAAGGCGAAGGCCGCCTCGAGCGCTCCCCGCTCGAGGCGCAGGCTTCGCAATGAGCGTTCCACCACCAGGCCGGAAATCACAAAGAACAGGTCGACCCCGACGCTCCATGCCGGCGCAAACAGCAGAGCCGCGGCCGTCCCGCCTTCTCCGAAGACCGGCCCGACATGCGACAGCACCACAAGCCCGATCGCCAGGCCTCGCAATTCATCCAGCCCCGATAGCCGGACTTCTTGTCCCATCCAAATATCACGCTCGACAATCATCACGACATTGATTTAATCATAGGGCATAAAAGCGAGGTAAGGAATGCATGGACGCCTGACATTTATCGCAGTCGCGGCTGCCCTTACATTGGCACCCGACGCTTCGGCTCAGTCGCTCACGCATGATCCGAACGCCTGGCGCGCCGTCGCCTACGCCGATCTCGAACTCCCGAACTCGGAAGCTGTGCCCTACGCGTCCCTATGGGCCGACCGACTGAAGAAGAACAACGACGCCTACGCGGCCAAAGGCGATACGCGCTTTGCGGTCGCCAACGCGCCGGCTTCCGAGAGTCACATCGTCGTTCGCAGCCCGACCAAAACCGTCGTCCTCTCGGTCCTGCACACGCTCACCGGCTGCTCGCCGATCCGCGCCGATCCTGTCGGCAATGCCACGCTGAAACGATGTCCCATGCGCTTGGCGATCTACCAGAACGGCCGATCAACGGTCGCTGACGGTGGCTCCGGCTGTTTCATCGAATATGGCGCGCAACCGAACAACGTCCGCCCCGACCTCGCTCGGAATGGTGCGATGGGTGCATATGATGTTCAGGCCAAAAGCATTCGCGCCGGCATCGTATTCCAAGGTGAAATCGCCCCGGAATGCCAATTCCGGGTCTCTGTCCCGCAACCCTAGGGGAAGTCGCGATGCCCGGTGTGTTTCCGGCAACCTCGATACTCGGAAGGAGCGCAACCATGATCGACATGGAAAACCTGACCTTATTCAGTACACCAGCCTGCCACCGGCCATCGCCAGCGCCAGCGCCAGCGGATCAAGGCTTCCCTCACGACCCGCGATGCGCGGCCTTGACCGGGGCTCCTGGCGGCGGCCACGGCGGTGTCAGGAGGTTTACCATGTCCACGCTTGCCGCCCTCGCGATTATCCCCATGTCTGCCATCTCCGCACACGCATGGGAGCCTCTAGGCTACCAGTCGCTCACGACCACAGACGCGCAGCCGGCCATACAGACCGCATGGTCCGATATCATCGCCTCGAATGCCGCCTATTGGCGTGACGAGCTGCACAGAACCATTCCGGCCGGGCAGATACCGCCACTCGATATCCTGTCGAAGCCCATCAAAGTCGGATCGCATACCTTCATCGTCTCGATCGCCTCGACCCGCAAATGCGAGACTGGCGCAAACAACGCCAGCTCTTCCATAGAGCCTGACCTATGCGAGGCGCGCATCATTGATCCAGACAGCGGCAAAATCGTTGCACGCGCGGAAGCCTGCTACGTCGATCTGTCCGATGACGATCGACCCCAGGCCAATCGTAACGATCGAACCGAAATCGACGTCAAAGCGAACGCCAAAGAGATCCATTTTCGTTCCTTTGTCGGCGGCAAGGAGTGGTCTCGATGCACAACCAGCGCCAAGCTTCCATGAGGTGCATTCCTATGTATCGTCTCTATTCCAAACTCAGCAGCGTCCTTGCGGCCGGCCTTCTAGTCTGCAATTCGGTGACGGCAGCATATGGAGCCGGCGCACAATATTGCGAGCGCACCGACTACTCCGCACAGGACATCACAGATGCCGTGAAGAATTCGTCCCTGCACGACGAGCTGAAAACCACATCGTGCAGCCTTGGCGGCCTCGGTCGCTTCGAATCCGGCGGCAACAAAGGCGTCTACAATGGCTCTTGCTGCACCGGCATTTTCCAGCTGAACAACACCAACATCAAAAACTACGCAGGCATGTCGCGTTCCGAGTTTGGCTGCCAATCCCTCCAGTTTCAGGTCGACACCTGGGCCAAGCTTACAAACGACGGCTATAACTCCGCGCCCGTCAAGCAGCTCATCCAGATGGGGACGTTCGACGGTCAGAAGGTCGATGGCTCATTTATTGCGGCCTGTATTCAATTGGGGACTGGCAATTGCCAGCAGATGGTTCGCTCAGGCCGCTGTAGCGGATTCTCCGATATCAACGGGACAACGATCTGCGATATGGCGAAGAACGCACGCTCCATGGCCGACGCCAGCTGCCAAGAAGGTGACATGGCCGCGTGCCTGGGGCCGGGGGATTTCAATACAGGAGGCGACACAAAACTCGCCTCTGCCGCTCCAGGCCCGACCGGCAACGATATCAATGTCGCCTCTGGTCAGGTGTAACCCCATCTTCTCGTTGAAGGCCACGCCGTCGGCCCGCCGCCTTCAATGGGAGAGATTTCGCGACGAGAGCTTTCCAAATCCCCGTTTCAGATGGCTCGCCAGCTCCTGCCGCACATCATCAGGCCATTGCTCCATCACAACGCAGTTCACTTCGGCCGCAACCAGCGACCAGTACAGCAGATCCGCGTATCGTCCTTCGAACAGAGCCGCCACGATGAACTGTCCGATCACCAACGTGATCGCCTCGGGCTTGCCTTTCTTCCGCAGAAATTCCGAAACCTCTTCCACCCATGGTTTCGGGTGGCAATCGACGAACGCTGCCGCCTCCCTATAAAGCGCGTCGTCTCCTACGACTTGCCAGATATTCGCTTGCATCGTGGACCCTTCAGCAAAATGATAACATTACATCGACGCTGGCGGATTTCCTGATGCGAGTCAAAGAAATATAAGATATATTTTCTGCCTATCGTAGCAAATGAATCTACGCTGGTAGTTTAGCAGCTTCTACTTTCTTATATGCTACTGGCTTGTCCTTCGTCCCTTTTTGGCCGGAGGCAGCCGCTTCTTCTCGGAGGTTGCCCCAGCGAGGCTGGCTGCCTCTTTCAAAGAAGGTACACCACTGAACTCCGTCATCGAGCGCTTCACAGCACGCGTGGCCTCGATATGCCGCGCAATCTCGTTGAAGTTGAAGCCGAACGTCTCGATGTCCCGCTTCACGCTGTCGTCGTCACCAGTCCGACCAATGAGCGTCCACACCGGGACCTTCAGATGCCGTGCCAGCCGCTCCAGGGTGACGAATGTCGGGTTCCCCTTCCCCGTCCGCAACTGGTAGAGCGTGCCGCGCGATAGCCCCGTAGCGTCGGCAAAACTCGCATAGTCCGGGTACTCGTTCTCGATTTGGCGAAGTCGCAGCGCGAGCAGGATCGAAAGCCAACCATCGCTGTCTTCTGTCTTGTTTTTAAATATCGGCACGGTTGCACTCCTGCTTATCGGTCGGAATATGACGGCCATTTTTTGTAAAATGTCTAGTGCTCAAGCTGTTAGCCGAAACGATGACTCATTGGCCTATTAAAGTGTCGCGCATCGCCCCATACTCCCGTAAAGTGACGGCGTATAGCTTTTGGCCGCCGCTAAAATCATTCCAAACACGATAGCATTTCGATCTGCATGCCCCTGTTGAAAATGAATAATTAAATGATCATGCGGAGGGACAACCCTGTCTCTGCCCCCTCGGCAGGCAGGCCCTGCAATTGTTGCCCCATACCATTTCGAGTGACCTGGTTCAGGTCGACCAGAAGCGAAACCTCGACGCCGCTGTTTCAAGAGCGTGGATGATTTCCCGGCTATGTACCGATATTAGGCGGCTGCGCAGCTCACGATTTGCATTTGCCGATTACGCTCAAAACCAACGGCAAGGCTTGGCCCCGCGGAGCCGGCGAGGATCCAATCTCTATCGCTGTTCGAGCTGGAAAAGGCGACGGGTAATCCGCCGCAGTCTGAAGCCGGTACCGCCAAAAGCGGCACCATGACGCCCGCCGTCGAAAGACGCTTGATCCATGAGGGGCCATCCTATCTCTATTGATCATTATAATGACGCCTGATCTGTGATATTATAATGATCAACACCGAAATAGGAGGCTCTCTCTCATGTTCATGAGGTTCGCGTTCGCAATTTTCGCCGGCGGCGTGCTCGCTTTCTTCGCCCTGCCCGATCGGGAAGCCGGCCTTCGCATGCTCAGCTTTTCCACTGCTTTCTTGATCCTGTCCCTCACCGCCGTCTGTGTCATCGCGTTTCTGACGCGCAAACTCGGACGTTATCGTCTTCCCTCCTCGTTACAGCTGTCGCGCTGTGATGACGATCTTCCTTTACATGACGCTGCAAAGCCCGATCGCTCCCCTTGGTCGACATCCGGCGTCAACCCCAAGGATCCGAACCTCATCTGGCAGTACCGCCTCAACGATCGGCGCCTTGGCCGCTTCAAACTCTAACAGTCCCAACGCGCCAGCAACCGCTAAATCACGCGCACAGACCGTCCGCCGGTTTCATCAGGTCTGCGATCCGCCTGATACGGTAACGCAAATGATTAGACGCCTTTGCGCAAGGCGACGTCCCGAGTTCCAAAAGGCTTCGTGCGCCCAATACCACTGCCAGCTCATCGTCAACGACCACTGGCGCCTGGCAGTCGAGACGGCCGCTACTTCGTGCATCTTCGCCAAGAGGATTTGCAGACCGCCAACCTGTCGGCGATACGGCCCGACGGGTTGAGGGACACCGGTAATTTACCGTCTGGGGAGCGCGGCAACCACCCCATCTCTGGGGTCGAATACGGGTTGTTAGGCCCGCGCAGTCCATGAGCGTCGCTTTGTTCGGAGCGAAAGCGAGGCGGTGGAATGGACGGTCCCTCTGACGCGGCGACGACCCCGCCTTAACCACGTCAATCCATGGGAAGCAGCGTTGATACCCAAGGGGTTGAATGAGACATCGGTTCAATGATTTAATCATAGGGTACACGATCTAAAGTCGGATGGCATCCTTATGAGTGACTTTGCTATTCTGGGTCGAACGGTTGGCCCACAGCATCCGGAAATTCAGACGCTCTTGCGTCAGGCGCGGGACAAGCAGGCCCGTGTCTTGTGTTTGTGCCGCCATCCCGGAGTGCCGATGTACATTGCCACCGTCAGCGAGGAATTGATCGTCAAGCGCATGCCGAACACCGGCAAGGACCATGCGATAGACTGTGATCGCTATGAACTGCCCCTTGTCCTGTCAGGAAAGGCGGAGATCCTGGGTCAAGCGATCATTGAGGATCCTGCATCGGAGACGGCGCGGCTGAAGCTGGCTTTCGCACTGACACAAGGCAAGGCGCGACAGGGACCATCCGGCGAGGGGACTGCGCGCCACACCGTGAAAGCCGATCCGAAGAAGCTCACGCTGCGAGGCTTGCTTGACTATCTCTGGGAAGAGGCGGAGCTGACATTAATGGCGCCTGGCTTTGTGGGAAAAAGAAATTGGGGGTTGGTCCGGAAATTTCTTTGGGGCGCGGCCGATGCAAAGTCGAGCCAGAAGTTCCAGTTGCGCGAGCTGCTGTTTATGCCGGCAATGTACTCGCCTGAACTCAAGGATCGCCTGGCAGCGGATCGGGAGCGGGCCTTCGCGGCGGCAGCTAGGGCGAAGCACAAGAAGATCGTGATCGGAATTGTGAAATCGCTGGATCCCGCCCGGTTTGGTGGCAAGCTGTCGATCAAGCATATGCCCGACGCGCCGCTCTTCCTGGATGAGAAAATGTTCAATGCAGTGCCGAAGCGCTTTCCAGTTGAATTAGACCTGTGGCGACTGCACGAAAATTCGCGCCTGATCACCATCGCAACGGTCATGCAGATGCCGTCCGGCATTCTGTCGATCGACGAAATCGGCTTTATGAACGTGACGGAGAATTGGATTCCGTTTCAGCACAACGACGAAAAGGAATTGATCGAGGTCCTGACCGGGGAGCATCGGCGGTTTGTGAAAACGTTGCGCTACAACGTGCAGCCGGCGGTGCCGATGGCTTTCGGTCTTCTGACCGACGTTGACCAACAGGGAACTGCGCTTTTTGTCGTACCGCACGATGCCAAGGAGGCGGTACGGGCGGAATTCGACCATCTGATTTCAAGCTGCGAGCTCGAGACCTGGCGCTGGGACGCAAGCGGCCCCCGGCCGGCGCTACCCGGCAAACAGCAGCGGCTTTCGCCTCCGCCCGGCAGGCAGGCTTTGGAATATCGACCGAACAACTGAAAAGCCGAAGTGCGTGCGAGGCTGCCGCTGTAATTGGACCAAGCCAGGAAATAAAACTCGTGAAAAGCGAAAGACAAGATAACGGCAATCATTGGATGCGGTTGGCGAGGGTCCGTGAGAGCGACGAAGCGCGGGCGACGGCTGGCGCACCCGCAGGGCAGGCTTCGCCTGGGGGCTTGCGCCTGGCGCCGGCGTTTGCGCTGGAAGCGATCGTTGATCGGGGCCGTGACCAGGGAGTGCGAAAAGGAGAAAGCGATACTGAAGAAATTCGACATGGATCCGGGAACGGGCATTGTCATCGCAACAGTCCTCATTTTGGTGCTGTCCGGCGCCCGGCTTTTGAACCAGTGGGACAGTCTATCGTTTTGGCGAGGGGGCTGATCGCGGCTATTGTTCTCGGATTGATTTCGGCGATAGCGCTTGCCGTCGCGTTCGTGGTCTGGCGATGGCCTCAGCAGAATGTACAGTATGATCCAACGCGCCGGAGACCGGTTATCGATTTGCAGGCGGATTCGAAGACTGACCAGCCTGATTAGATGCGTTTCGGATATCGCGGAGGATGATGGCATTCGGATCGGGCACGTCGGCAAACTGCCACAGGCCAAGGTGCTGCTTTTTAGCGACCTCCTGCGCGACGATATAGGGAGCATGGACCGGAGCGCCGTTCGGAGTGACAGCCGCGAACGCCCAGCCGGTCGAGATCAGCGCCGTGCCGAGATCGATACGAGAACCGGCCGCGGATCCTGAAGTAAGCTGCGCGACGCAAACGACGAAGCGCGTTTTGGTCGCGGCCTGCCAGGCGGCCGTGTAGCATTGAGGTTTGAGATCCCGGATGAGAGAGACGAGCATTGCAAGGCTTGCCTCCCCGCAATCGACATGCCCCCCTGCCCTATTTGTGAAATATGTGCCTCGCAGGCAGGCTTGAACGCCGTAGAGACGGTGGGTCTCACCGGCATAGGTCCAGCTGTCGCCGGTGCTGAACGATGCTGTGGCGGGGATCGGAAACCAGGGATTGGATTTGTCCTCGGCCAGTGCCGGAACACTGGCGAGGACGGCCGCGAGAATGCCGGCGGCGGCGAAGCCAGGTTTCATTATTGATACCTGCTCAGATTGAACCAGAACCGTTGTTTGCCGTCGGTCGTCGTGAGATCGAGATAGTTTGGCTCCGTCCTCTGCTCGCGCCGCGTCACGGCCGATGTTGGACGCGCACCGTAACCCGAACCTCTCGGTTTCGTGCCCCAAGAGGCATTCGTTGCATTCCGCGCAGCACAGAAAGCGCCGTTATTGTCGGGCTTGTAGACAGTTTGTGAGCGAGAGCTGTTGTCGCTCCCGCTCGATTCCGTCTCGGGCGACACGGCGATCGTGCCGTCTGGGCAGGGTTTGAATTTCTCATATCCGATACGACCGGAACTGCCGGCCTCGGGGCACTGGGGCCAGGGCTCCCCATGCGCGACCATACGGAAAGCGCGCTCGACCGGAGGCACACATTCCCCGACGCTCGCCCAACCCTGCGGGTTGAGGATGCACAGCAAGACCTTGCAGCCGAAATCATCGGCATGGGCCGGCGCCGGGGACAGAGCCGCCAAGGTCGGCAAAAACGCCACAACGGGAAGAACCTTGATCATTTTCATTGTGTCTGCCTCAATTTCGCGATTGCCGTTCATCGATTCATTGTATTAATTCAGCATTACAGAATCGGCAACGGTACAGGATTATTTTAATGATTCGATCCCGCAAAACGGCACTTGCAGCGGGTGCGATCCTGGCGACGTGCCAAGCGGCGCCTGCACAGGAAACTGCGCAGAAATTCCAGGACCGAGTTACGGCACCTGCCACGCGCAGCGTTAATGCTGCCGTCGTCGTGAATGGCCGGGTGATGCCGGCCTACCAGGTTGAGAGCCAGGACGTGCAGCGGATCGGTGCGGCGGGAGGTGCTGACCGCGCGGCCGCTACGGTGACATCGACCTTGGCTGACAACCCATGCCCCGGCGTCGCTGCCCTGTCGAAGGAAGAAGGACAGCGGATCGTCGAAGCCGTCGCGCGCCTGCAAGGCTTTGCCCCGCCCCTCCTCCTCGCGGTTGCCCGGGCCGAAAGCCGCTTCAATTCCGGCGCGCTATCGCCCAAAGGGGCCTATGGCCTGATGCAACTTCTGCCGTCCACGGCGGTAAGCTACGGTGTCAATATCTGCGATCCAGCGGACAATGTGAAAGGTGGGATCGGCTTTCTGCGGGATCTGCATCGCAAATTTCCGAACCCGATATACATGCTCGCCGCCTACAATGCCGGCGAGATCGCGGTTCTCAAATATAACGGCGTGCCGCCCTACCCCGAGACGGTTGGCTACGTCGCCAACGTCATCAACGATTTCTACCAATGGCCATCGGTCGGGTCTGAGGCAGTGATGCCCGCCGGGGCGGTGAGCCTTGACCTGGCCGGCGTTCAACCGGCTGCGGCCGCCCCGGCGGATCAACGAAATGATCCGACATCCCCCACCAACTCCCGCAATGGCAGCACAATGACGTCTCGCGAAGCGACGGCGCCGGTCTGGCAAGGCGGGATGGTGCAAAACTTTGACTGAGGAGAAGCTTTGATGACCTTGTGGAAGATGTTTGCTGCACGCAGCACTGGTGTGGCGATGCCGCTCATGCTCTTGGCAACGCAGGCGATGGCTGGGGGCGGAAATCTCCAGCCGGTGCAAAGCACGCTGCAGACGTTGGTGCAGACCCTGACTGGGCCGATCGCGACGGCTTTGGCGGTCCTGTTCTGCATTTTCATGGGCTTCATGGCCTGGGCGGCACGCCTGTCATGGTTTGTGGCCGGAAGCTGGGTCTTGGGTATCGTGCTGGTCTTCGGCTCGGCCCAGATCGTCGAATTCTTTCAATCCGCGGTCGGAAGGTGATCGGCATGGCAGACGGCCGGATCGATCCTGGCGAGCCCAGACTGTTGATCACTCCGCTGGTCAAGGGCTTGACCCGAGCGCCGACGGTGCTCGGCATCCCCTACGAGCTAGCGGGGTTCATCGGCGTGCTGACCGCTGTCGTGTTCCTTGCAACCCATAATCTGATCATGCTCTGTATCTGCGTGCCGCTCTATGCGGTTACCAGGATCGCGATCATGCGCGATCCCATGTTCATCGAGATCATGTTCATCCGTTCACGAAAGATGCCGCCCCGGAGCGCCAGCTTCTGGGGGGCGCGCAGTTACCGGGTGTGACGTGGCGATCGCACGGGCTCTTCGCGATGAACTGAGTTTCGGGGCCGTGTCTCGTCGGGAGAATCCGGTTTCGGCCCACATACCCTATTCGCGGCATATGTCCGACGAGGTGATCAAGACGCAGGACGGCATGTTGATGTCCTTCGTTCACATGAGCGGACTGTGCTTCGAGACGATCGATATCGCCGAGATCAATTCGCGCCTGCTCGGCCGCAACGATCTCATTCGGGGGTTGGCGAACTCCCGCTATGCGATCTACTCGCATATCCTGCGCCGCGAGGTGAAGCCGGCGATCGAGTCGAGCTTCGAGAATAAGTTCTGCCAAGAGCTGGACCAGCGCTACACGGCGGCCCTGCGCACCCAGCGCATGTTTGTGAACGACATCTACCTGACGATCGTGCGGCGCGAGCTGCAAGGCACGGTCGGGACCGCGGATCTCGTGATCCGCAAGCTTTCGGGACGAAGGGCTGCGGACGGTCGCTCTTCGAGCGAGGAGCGGGCGCTGATCGAACTCACGGACGTGATGAAAGCCGTCCGAGAGAGCCTGCAGGCGTATGGCGCGCGGGTTCTCACCGTCGTCAAGCGCAGTGACGTTTGGCATTCCGAACCGCTGGAATTCCTGGTGCAGCTCGTCAATGGCGGATTGCCGCGGCCGATGGCACTGCCGCGCATGAAACTCGCGGAGGCGCTAGCGACGAAGCGGCTGTTCTTTGGCCCGAATGCGCTGGAAATTCGCGGGGCGTTCCCTGGCGAAACGCGATACGGCGCCATCATTTCGGTCGGCGAGTACCCCTCCATTACGGGACCAGGGATGCTCAACCCCATGCTGAAGGTGCCGCACGAATTCATCGTGACGCAATCCTTCGCCATCATCGACAAGCCCCAGGCGCTGACCCAGATGGAGCGGGTCGGGCGCAAGATCGACATGTCGGATGAAGCCGGCTCGATCGTGGCCGATCAACTCGGTGAAGCGCGCGATGAGCTTCTGTCCTCGGAAGCGCTCTATGGCTTGCATCATCTGACGGTGCTGTGCCTCGGGAAAACCATGGACGACGTGGCGCGCTGCGTGACCGATGTCGGCACGGCGCTGACGGAGGTGTCCGCCCTGTGGGTTCGCGAGGACCTGAATTGTGAACCTGCGTTCTGGGCCACCCTGCCTGGCAATTTCGCCTATGTGGCGCGCAAGTCGATGATCTCATCGAAGAACATGGCGGGCTTCTCGGCCTTCCATAACTATCCGAGCGGCCGGACTGGCGGGGTCCATTGGGGAACGCCGATAAGCGTTCTGGAGACGACGTCGCAAACGGCCTACTTCTTCAACTTCCATGTTCGAGACCTCGGCAACTTCACCCTGAACGGTCCCTCGGGCTCGGGCAAGACGGTGCTGCTCGGCTTTCTCGCGGCACAGGCGCAGCGCATTACGCCGCGCCCCAAGCTGGTGATGATCGACAAGGATCGTGGCCTGGATATATTCGTGCGGTCGCTTGGCGGCCGCTATGAGGTTCTGAAGGCCGGGGAGCCTTCCGGCTTCAATCCGTTGCGCCTGCCCGATACGCCGCACAACCGCGAATTCCTCTTCCAGCTTTTCAGCTTCATGCTGCGTCGATCCGACGGACACGCCCACTCGACGCGCGAGGAGCAAGTCATCCGCAACGCGATCGCCCAGGTGGCGAGCGCGCCGCCCGAAGGTCGAACCATGGAGGAGTTCGCCGAGCTGTTGCGCGGTGCGATGCGCGCCGGCGATGACGATCTCTATTCGCGCTTGCAGCCATGGATGAGGCCGGATCAGCGCGGTTGGTTGTTCAACAACCCGGAAGACTCGTTTTCGATGTCGTCCATTTTCGGCTTCGACATGACGAGCGTGTTGAGCGACGCAACGACCAGCACCGCGGCCTTGCTCTATATCTTCCATCGCATCGAGGAGCTGCTTGACGGGCAACCGGTCATGATCTTCCTCGATGAAGGCTGGAAGCTCCTGGACAATGATATTTTCAGCTACTTCATCAAGGACAAGCTGAAAACCATTCGTAAGCTGAATGGCATCATCGGCTTCGGTACGCAGTCTGCGGCGGATATTGTGAAGTCGTCGATTGCCAACACGCTGATCGAACAGACGCCGACCAATATTTTTTTCCCCAACCCGAAGGCCGACGAGGAATCGCACAGGGCGTTCGGGCTGTCTGAGCGCGAGATCAAATGGATCCGCGAAACCCCGCCCGAAGCACGCAAATTCCTGATCAAGCATGATCAGGACAGCGTCATTGCGCGCCTCAATCTGGGCGCGATGCCTGACGCGATCAAGATCCTCTCCGGTCGAATTGAGACGGTTCAGGAGCTCGACGCGCTGCGCGCGCGCGTCGGCGACGATCCGCAGGTTTGGTTGCCAATCTTTCTTGGGAGGGACCCGGAATGAAGACCATTATGGGCGCGATGGCCGCCCTTGTGACGATTTTCGCGGGATCGACGGCGATGGCGGTCGTGCCGGTTTCTGACATCCCGATCTTGTCGCAGCGGAGCGAGGACAAGGCCGACAAGGTTCAGATCAAGCTCATCCAGGAGGACACGAAGTCCGCCACGCAGGGCGTCAATTGCTCGGTGACGACGCCCAAAAAGGCGCAGAACGTGAAGAGCCCGAAGGCTTCGGTCGATCCGGCGAGTGGCCAGGCGTCCTTGGAACAGGCCAATCCGGACATCAAGGGCTCTTCGGCGTTCGCCTCGACCGGGTCGGGATCGGGCGCTGTCGGCGGCAATGCCGGCGAAAGGGGCCAGTTGGATATCACCGGTCAGGTTTTAGGGGGCATGAATGGCAGCATGTCAACGGTGGCTCCCAATAAGCAGTCCTTCGAGACCATGGGGCAGGATATCGGAACCGACAAAACGGTCATGGAAGCCTTCGACCGCAACAGCGCAATCCGCGCCCAAGGCGGGCTGACCTTCAACGAGGTGATCCAGGCGACAGGGTTCTTCGCCCAAGCTTTCAACGTGCGAAACATCGGCACTGCCACACTGACAAGTCGGGGATCCTCCGGCCTGGGGGTGCCCACTCCCGCGTCCCCGCCGCCTGGCTCGGGCCCGCCGCCTGGCTCGGGTGGCTCGACAAGCTGTCCCGGGGCTACAAGCGGCGGCGGCACGGCCGGCAACCCATGCTGCCCGTCGACGGACGGCGCATGCACGGCGTCGCGCACGACCGACACGGTTGAAAACGTCTCGCCCGTGCTTTCGCAAATCCAAAGGGACGCCAACAGCGCCCCCGTCACAATGACGACCGACGAACTGATGTCGGCCGTCAAGCAATATCAGGCTCAATAGGAGAAAGCGCTATGCGTGGAATTCCGTTAACAGCGGCACTCTTGCTTGGCTTGGGCGGTATCGCCTTTGCGCAAGTGCCTACGATCGACGAGGCTAACCTGGAACAGGCTCGGCAGATTGCATCGGCCACGAGCGAGATCCTCAGCACCGACCGCAACATCATGAACTATACCCAAAAGACGCTGCAGGCCGTCACGGGCGACCGGTCGAGCCAGGCCGGCCAGCTCGCGCGGATGGCCTTGGGAAATGGCGGCTTCTCCATGGGGGACGCGCCTTCGCTTGGTAGCGTGATCTCGGGCGGCTCGTTGTCGTTCGCCGGCCTCGGCAATGGATCGCAGGGCATCGTTTCGAACATGATCAATGGCTTGCAGCTGGTGAAAACCATTTCGGGCCTGATCAATGGCCAGACGACGCAGATGGATAAGAACTACAGCGCCCTGGTGAACGTCGCGGCCACTGTTACCGGGCTGGTGGACTCCTCGCAAAATGGGGTGAAGACCCGTTCCAGCGCTTTTCAGTCGGGCGCTCAACGGATCGGCACGGCGCAGGACATCAAGGGCTCGATCGATCAGAACAGCCAGATCATGGTGCAAACGGGTCTGACTGTGAACGAACTGATCGGCGCGGTGAATACCGCTACGGCGGCCGCCAATCAGGAAAACATCGATCGTATGAACCTGATCACGCAGGCCTCGCGGGGGCTCGAATACAAGTCCGGCCAATGACGATGCGCTTTCTTCTATCAGCGGCCGCCATCATTGGCGCTGTCGCGACCTCCGGGTGTGGCCACAAGCCGCTCAAGGCTCCATGCTCGCGCGACGAGGGACCGATGCAGCCGATGGCGTTCGCGGCGCCCGAACCAAGAACAGAAGCGAAGAAGCCATTCGAGTGCGGTCCGATGAAGGCACTCAATAGCGATCCATCTCTGTTTCCCGGTGGGACGTCGAAAAAATGAACTTCAATATCACCACGCTTCTGCAACAGGTCGACAAGTTCGGCAATAACTATGTATCTCAAGCCTACCAGAACCTGGCGTCGGCCCTGACCGGCGGCGGACAGGGGGGCGTCGCCGGCCTGATGCTGACGCTGTACGTGATAGTCTGGGCCATCAGCATCTGGCAGGGAACCTCGACGGGATCGGGAAAAGAGATGATCTGGCGCCTGTTCCGCGCCTTCGTCATCTACGCTCTGGCGACGAGCTGGGGGGACTTTCAAACATATGCCTATTCGTTCGCGAATGAGACACCTGCCGCGATCGGGAACAGCCTTCTCACGAGCGTTTCGGCCAATGTGACCGGGACATCGGCCGGGCTGAACTCCGTCAACTCCGTGCAGACGGCCCTGCAAAACATCTGGGATTCGCTCGCCAATTCCACCTCCGCCTTTATCAAGAGCCTTGGCGTGTTGAACTTCGGCGGCTACGTACTGGCGGCGATCATCCTTGTCGTCGGCGCGCTGCTCATCGGCTATGCGATCTTCCTCATCATCCTGTCGAAGATCTTTCTTTGGCTTTTGCTGGCACTCGCCCCAGTGTTCATCATTCTTATGCTGTTCGGCTACACGACCCGGTTCTTCGCCGGCTGGGTAACCGCGATCGTGCAGTACATGTGTGTGCAGATTCTGGTCTACGCCTTCTGTGCCTTCTTCATCTCGATCACCCAGACCTATTTCGACGCGGTCAACCGGTCGAATGGTGCTGCGACAACGACCTTGACCGAAGCCGCGCCGCTGATCCTGATCTGCCTCGTCGGTGTGCTGCTGCTGTCGCAGATCACCAACGTTGCCGCCTCGCTCGCAGGCGGAATTGGTATTGGAACACCTTCGTTTGGGCGCTTCTACGGCGGCGCCTTCGCAGCGATGGGCCAAGCCGGTCAGCGCAGGCTGATGGGACGCTTGGGCTGGAGCACGCGGCAGGAACGCCTGGCGGGTCGCGAGCGGGCGCGCGTGAGCCTCGCACAGAGAAGGTTTGAGAATTCAGCGGAATATGCACGGCTTTCCCGAAAGCTGACGGATCCCGGATAGGTTTGGGGCACCAATGAGCGATGTGAAGGAAAGCGCTGGGCGACCGGCGAAGGAAACCGAGTCTCCCTTGCCCTACTACGTGGATGCGGCAATCTGGGAAAAAGATATCGCGCGACGCAATGGCTGGTCGCGATCTCTGGCGTGGTGCGTGGCAAGCGTCGCCTCGGTCATTGCCGTTGCAGCCGTGGGCGCGCTGATCCTTGCGCTGCCGCTCAAGACTTATGAGCCCTACATGGTGGTGGTCGACAAATCCACCGGGTTTGTCGAGGTCAAGCGGCCGCTGGCCGACGGTCCGTTGCAGCAGGACGAGTCGATGGGGATGTTCGATATCGTCCGTTATGTGAAGGCTCGCGAGACCTACGATCCGAAGGCGCTGAAGGACAACTTCGATCTCGCGCAATTGCTGAGCGCCGGCGATGCCTCGAGGGAGCTCGTCGAGCTTTTCAGCCCGGCGAACAAAGTGACGAACCCCGTCGTGCTCTACGGGCGAAACACCGTCGTGGCTGTGACCGTGAAGTCCGTGACATTTCCCAACCAAAGGACCGCCCTGGTCAGGTTCATGACGGAGGAAAAGAGCCAAGCGAACACCGTGCAGCGGCATTGGGTGTCGTTGATCCGGTTCCGCTACACCGGCGTTCCGGCCAAAAACGAGATCCGCTTTGAAAATCCGCTCGGCTTCCAGGTGCTCGAATATCGGCGCGATCAGGAGACGGCGCCGGCACCCACCGCCGAGACACCGCAATGAAGGTCGCCGGCATCCTGATGGCAATCGGGCTCGGCGTTTGCGCGGTTCTGCCGGCCCTTGCCGAACAGACCCCTCGGGCGGGATCGCGTGACAGTCGCATTCGCTTCGTCTGGTATCAGAAGGACGATGTGGTGTCGGTGCCGGCCAGCTATGGCGCCTCGACGATGATCGAATTCGGCGATGACGAGAAAATCGAAACCCTCGGCGCTGGCGACGTCCCGGCCTGGAGCATCGAACCCAACAAGAAGGGCAATGTGCTCTTTGTGAAGCCGATCGAGAAGAATGCGGGCGGGAATCTCAATGTCCTGACGAACAAGCGCAGCTATGTGTTCTTCCTCAACGGCGAGTTTCGGCCGGTTGCACAACAGGTCTATGCGATCAAGTTTCGCTATCCCGAAGAGGCGTCGGACGCGGCGCTGATGGACGAAGCCCGGGCTCGGGCGGCGCAGCCGAACCGGCAGGGTTTCAAGGCCGAAAACGCCAACTCGTCCTATGCCTATAAGGGGTCGTCGGCAAATAAGCCGCTCGTGATCTACGACGACGGCGTGAAGACCTGGTTCCGCTTCGATCCAGCAAGGGAAGTGCCGGCGATCCATGTCGTTGATAGCGAGCGCAATGAGACCCTTGTGAATTATCGCCGCGAGGGCCCGTACATCGTCGTCGACAAGGTCAATTACCAATGGACCCTGCGCAACGGCACCGAAGCAACCTGCGTCTTCAATCTGAGACTGAACAATGTGAACGAACCGACCGGGCTTGAACCTTACGAACCGCAGCGTGTCGGCGGTGGGACTGTTCGGAAAGTGAGGGGACCCGATGCCATCTCCCAATGAGTACAGAATGCTCGCTGAGGAAGGCACGGCGGTCGCCGCGCCAAAATTCGGGGCAAGCACATTCTTCAAGATCGCGGTTCCACTGGGTGCGGTGGTCTTCGCCGGCTGGATGATCTATGCGGCGACGCGTGCGCCAGACAAGCCGCTGTTGACGGCGTCGGATGGCGAGGAGTTTCACACCACACAGTTTCCCGCACCGGGGCTCGATACGCCGCGCCCCCAGCTTGATAACGGCACCCTGAAAATCCCGACGGCTCCAGAAGAGCCGCCGGCGACCGTCGAAGCTCCGCCTCCCCCTCCACCAGCCTTGCAACCGCCTGCAGCTCCACCACAGGTGCAGGATGATTCCGAGGCCCGTCGTCTGGCTGAGGAAGAACGGCGCAGGCAAGAAGAGGAGGAGCGCCGCAAATGGGAGCGCTTGCGCGCCAAGCAGCTCGTCGTCGATAGCGGCGATGCGCCTGGCAGTGCGTCAGCATTGGGCGGCAATGGTACGGATGCAGCGGCGGCCGGAAACGCAGGCGAGGGCGAGGAGGACCCCAATCGGCGTTTTTTGGCAAGGGCGAGCCAGAGCGGAGCGGATACATCGAAGGCCACGATGAACCCGCGCACGGACGCTCTGGTCGCCCAAGGGACGATGATCAAGGGCGTACTCGAGACCGCGATCCAGAGCGATCTTGCCGGTATGGTTCGGGCCGTCGTGTCGGAGGATGTGTGGTCCTTCGACGGTCGCAGGGTTTTGATCCCCGCTGGCTCCCGCCTTATCGGTGAATATCGCAGTGGCCTCGCAACCGGCCAAACGCGGGTGTTCATAGTGTGGACACGCCTGCTTCGATCGGACGGCATGTCGGTGCAGCTCGGTTCGACGGGCACCGACGAGCTCGGTCGCAGCGGCATGCCGGGCGAGGTCGACAACCATTATTTCGAGCGGTTCGGCTCGGCGATCCTTCTAAGTGTCGTGGGCGGTGCGACGCAATTCATCGCCAACCTCGGCAACGACCAGAATGGGTCGAACACCAACCAGACCTACACGGACCCGCAGACCGGACAGACGGAGACAAACCAGACGCAGCCCAACCAATACCTGCAGAGCGCCCGTCAGATCGGCGCGCAACAGGTCTCGCAAAGCCTCAACCGCATTGCCGAAGAGGCGCTTCGCAATTCGATCAATATCGCGCCCACGATCCATGTCGATCAGGGGTCGCGCATCATGGTGTTCGTCCGCCGGGACCTCGATTTTTCGGAGTTCTATCCGGACCCGGTACGCGAGGCGTTGACGGAGATACGACGTGAGCGGGCAGCAAAGAACCGTCTTCCTAAATAAGGCGCTGGCGCCGGTGCGGCGCTGGCTCGACGACGATCGCGTGGTCGAAATCTGTGCAAACGGGCCTGGACTTGTGTGGGTCGAAATTGTTGGCTCGACACATATGGAGCCCTTCGACGTCCCCGCGCTCGACCGCGCCGCGATCACTTACCTCATGGAACGTATAGCGGCATCATCCTCGCAATCGATCAGCGAGGAAAATCCCTTGCTTTCAGCCGCCCTCCCCGGCGGCGAACGCTTCCAGGGCGTGCTTGCGCCGGCGACGCCGACAGGAGGCGCCTTCGCGATCCGCAAGCAGGTCGTGAAGGATATGCGCCTTGATGATTACCGGAAGCGGGGGGCGTTCGATACGATCTCCGTCCAGGATCCCGGCGAATTGAGCGAGACCGACAGCGCCCTTTGCGAATATCTCGATGCCGGCAAGATCGAGGATTTCCTCCGCCTGGCCGTGCGGGAACGGTATTCGATCTTGCTTTCAGGAGGCACATCGTCGGGCAAAACGACGTTTCTGAACGCGATTTTGCACGAGGTGCCTTCGGATGAGCGGATCCTCACCATTGAGGATACGCGGGAGGTTAAACCACACCAGCCCAACTATCTGCCCCTCGTCGCATCAAAGGGCGACCAGGGCCTGGCGCACGTGACCGTTGAATCGCTGCTGCAAGCCGCCATGCGGTTGCGGCCGGATCGAATCTTCCTGGGCGAGATCCGGGGAGCGGAAGCCTATTCGTTCTTGCGCGCCGTCAACACAGGTCATCCCGGATCGATCACGACGATCCATGCGGATAGCCCGACCGGTGCGTTTGAGCAGCTGGCATTGATGGTCATGCAGGCTGGGCTCGGGCTGAGCAAGGCAGAGATCATCGATTACGTGCGGTCGGTCCTGCCGATTGTGATCCAACAAACGCGCCGGGGCGGCTGGCGCGGAACTTCGGCGATCTGGTTCAACCGCATGACCGAATGGAGAGCCGCCAGAAAGGTTCCCCAGAATGTCTCGCGTATTCGCTTATAGGCTTCTCCTCGGCCTCATCGGCCTCGCCGCCTTCTTTGCCCTTTGGAGCCTAGCCTACGAGCTGGTGGCGACATGGCGGTGGAATCCCGCCCTCCCCTCTGAAGGCGCCTCGCGCTGGGGGTTTCTAAAATACCAGAACGCGCAACGCAGCCTAAGCGGCCTGTTCGTTGCCTGGCAGCATTTCAGCCAGCGCCTGGCCTATCATCCCACGCAGGGCGAGACGATCATCCGGGGCGCGATCGCGGTCGCGGTTGTCGTTGCGATCGGCGTCGGCCTGATCTTTGCAGGCCTGATCAACCGCAAGCCAAAGCACTACGGCGATGCGCGGTTCGGCACGATCATGGACGCCGAAAGGAAAAACCTGCTGGCAAAGCAAGGCTTGATCCTCGGCAAGATGGGTGGGGCGACGATCCGCTCGGACGATCCCGCGCACGTCTTGGTGGTCGGGCCGACCCGATCCGGCAAGGGCGTCAGCTTTGTCATTCCGAACGGTTATATGTGGCGAGGATCCTCGGTGTGGTTCGATCCGAAGCGGGAGAACTTCGAGGCGTTCGGTGCACACCGGCAGGCTCTCGGCGACAAGGTCTTTTTCTTTTCGCCCGGCGAGCAGGATTCGCATCGCTATAATCCGCTGGATTTCATCCGGCGCGATGCGCGCATGCCGACGGACTGCGCGGTGGTCTCCTCCTTCATCATCCCCGAGGCGACAGGAAGTTCCGAGATCTGGGCGCGCGCCGGCCGGCAGTTGCTTTCGGCCATGATCGGCTATTTGCTGACGTCACCACGCTATGAGGGGCAGCGTCATTTGCGCGCCGTCGCGATGCTTCTTTCGACCGGCGTGGATTTCCTCAGGGTGCTGACGAATATCCGCAATGACGAGGAAAAATATCTGCCTTCGTGGGTCGTGCACGGGCTCAACCAGTTCATTGCGCTGGAAAAGGAAACGCGAAACTCGGCCTATTTCAACATGACGGCGGCTCTCAACCCCTGGACCAATGATCTCGTTGCAGCCGCTACGGCGTCGACCGATTTCGATATCTCGAAGTTTCGCAAGGACCCGACGGCTCTCTTCATCGGCTGCTCGGTGGCGCAGCTCGACGTGTTCCGGCCCATCATCAAACTCCTGGTTCAGCAAATCCATGATGTGCTGATGGCTTCCTCGCCAGGCCCGGACGAGCCCTATCAGGTTCTGGTGATGATCGACGAGTTTCGCCAGCTCGGCAAAATGGAGTCTATCGTTTCCAAGCTGGCGATCAACGCGGGCTATGGCTTTCGCATGGTCCTGATCCTGCAGGATCTTGCCCAGCTTGACGAAGTCTATGGAAAAGCGACGCGGCAGACCACGGTGTCCGCGTGTCAGGTGAAGCTTTTCATCCGCATGAACGACGTGGAGACCTCGGAACATGTCTCTGTAATGCTGGGACCGACCACGATCGAGGTGCCCACACCGATCATCAGGGCTGGTCAAGGTATATTTGGGGGCCGAGACAAGAGTTTAAGTTATCAGGAAAGGCCGTTCCGGACGGCGGCGGAGCTTCGGCAAATGCCGGCGAAGCAGGCCGTGGTTCTGGTCTCAAGCCCCCCTGGTTTCATGGTGCGCAAGGTCACCTATTATAAGGACGCTCCCTATAAGGCGACCTACCAGGAATTTCGGCACCGGCGCTTGAAGGTTCCGCCTCTCTCACGATGGCAGGATCTTCCGCTGCGCTCCATGGCGGACGTCGAAGCGGCGGCTAACACCGCGCCAGCGGCACCTTTCGAGTTGGGGGAACCCGATACCGTCGAAGCGCCGGTTTCAGGCGATACAGCCCATGCCGATGCGGTGCCGCCTGCGACTTGTGCGGCGGCTGAAAGGGTTGATCCCGTCGCGTTAAAGCCGAAAGTAAAGAGCGACAGCGCGGACGCACCACAGGCGCTGCCAAGCTCAGGCCTTCCAACGGGCGGTGAGGCTGAAGCAAAGAGCGAGGTCGCCGCTGAAGTTCCGGAGTTGAAGCCGAAGCGGACCGATCAGACGGCCGATGATGCGCCGCGGCCGCTTCCCACCCTTGGCCGGCGATCGGCGCAGGCAGCATCAAAGACGTCCGACCCGAGTGCGTCTGAAGGCAAGGCGAGTGTCTTGCAATTCCAAGTCCGGCCGGGAAACAAGTCCACGTCGATCGCCGCGCTGCTCGCATCGCTCGATCAGGAAGTGGAGGCGGGCGCTCGTTCCCTGTCACCGTCAGTGGATAGCGGAGATGTCGACGGGGTACCGTCAGCCGCTCTTGAGGCGCTTCAGGCTCAAATTAGACGTCACGGCGATCGCTAGGACGTGAAAGTCAGTTGAATACAAATGAGCGGTTTGTGCCTTCGGTGCCCATGTCGAGTGTGAGAACGAGACGAAGCGTCCCTAATCCGATGGCGGGCGCATCGAACCGTTTCGTTGCGCCTCCCGGTTCTTGGTGGGACGTGAGCTGATTGCTGGTCCGTAAAATGCGATTGATTTTCACTCTAGCCAACCTGTATCAAAACCGATACAGTGCGCCTCGATGAAGGTGATTGAATGGCTTGGAAGCAGTAGGGCGGATGTTCGAGCGTTTCCTGACGATGCGCGGATAGAGGCCGGCTGGCAGCTCGAACTTGTCCAGCGCGGCGACGATCCCGACGACTGGAAGCCTATGCAGATCGTGGGGGCCGGCGTCAGGGAAATCAGAGTCCGGGAGGCATCGGGAGCGTTCCGCGTCATCTATCTGGCAACCCTGGAGGACCGCGTTTTGGTGCTTCATGCGTTCCAGAAGAAGACACAGGCCACGTCCAAGAAAGACCTCGATCTGGCGGCTCAACGGCTAAAACGATGGAAGGCAGAACGATGAACGTAGAAATCTATGAGAACGTCTGGGACGCCCTGGCGGACACCGAACAAGAGGCAGCAAACCTCAAGGCGCGCTCGGCGCTGCTCTACGAAATCCGTAAGGCAGTCCAGCGTTGGGACATTCCTCAGGAGGAAGCCGCCAAGCGGCTCGGTCTGACGCGCCCTCGCACCAATGATCTGCTGCGCGGCAAGCTCGCCAAATTCTCGCTTGACGCACTTGTCAACATCGCCGCCTCCGCACACTTGGATATAGAAATCCGGGTAAAACAGGCTGCATAATCACGAAGTGTCAAATGAGCACATTTTGCGTTTTGGCGCGAGCGACTGCCGAACGGAGCCAGAGCCCGGTTTAGGGAACAACGAGCTCACTCAGTGCTGCATGGCGAGGCAACTACTGCTTTTGCGGCTTCTGTGAATCCGGCTCTTCGCCTTCGACCGGAGCGGTGTTGATGCTCCTCGACTGCAGGCGCTGCAGTTCTTCGAGCCGTTCGCCTTTGACGATCTCGGGATCAAGCCGCTCGTTAGGATTCTGCGCCAATGAACGCGCGGCTTCGCTTGCGGCTTGTGCCTCGCGGGCTTCCTTCGCAGCGATGCTTTCGGCATTGCGCACCATTTCGCGGTCTTGCGCAACCTGCTCAAGCGAGGTCGGATCAGCCGATCCGGCTCGTTCGTCACGAATCTCCTGCTCGATGGCTCGATTACGGATCTCGCGAGCGCGATCGGCCTCAAGCCGCTCAGCGGCCTCGATCTCCTGGGCGCGATGGATCAAAGCTTCGGCGCGCGTGCCGGCAATCCGATGGGCCTGGTCTTCACTGACATGCGTGACGCCACCATCCTGCAGGGATTTGAGATCCGTCCGGATCGCAAGCAGCTCCATGGTGGGCGCTGCGCGCCGTAAGAACTCCGCTTTCGTCTGGCCGTTCATCATGGCCGCTGTCTTGTTAACGGTCTCGTTGATCTGTTTTAGGTTTTCCCGCATCTGGTCCGCGGTGGCATCTGAACTCATTTGAACACCCTTTCCATCTCGAATAGCGACGACAACAGTACCGGATCGAAAAGCTTGCGTCATCCGATCAATGAATTGACTCGCTATCGCGTTATCCGGCTGAGCAGCAGCAACCGAGTGCCAGTCCCGAAGGCTTGCCTGGGTGGCCTGCAGCTGGCGCGCCGAAATCGGAATCTTTACCGGGTTGGCCTTTGCGTGATTGATCCGCTGGCGGGCTTTCTCGATGACGTGCGGGTTTGCACGGGCATAGGCGCGGTCCCGCGCCTCCCTGCCCGGCCGCGGCTTTTCGGCCGTGGCCACAATCGCCTTGTCGCGCGGACCATAGCTTTGTGATGACGCTCGATAGGCCGCGGAAGTCGCGACGATTTTCATGCCCTGCGCTTGTGCGTGCTGGGCATAGAGCGCGCGCCATTCGCGAAGCTGGGCCGGACCTGGTCGCAATCGCTCACCGTCCTCACCTTTCACGGCGACGATGGCATGGACATGAATATGGCCGCCCTCCTCCGCCATATCGGCATGCATGCCGAAGGCGAATTTGTGATTGGGGAACTGCTCATGCAGGAACCCACGTGCGGCCCTCACCAGGGCTTGCCTGTCCTCGCCCGCCTTGGCCGACAGGATCATGTGCATGGTGTCGCGAGGCTTGTAGGAATTCAGGGTCTTGTCCCAGGACTGCGCGGTCTGCCGAACCGCCTCCTCAGACGCGATCGCGGCGCCGTCGGCGCCGATCGCCGCTCCGTCATGGGTAAGGCGCGCGAGCTGGAACACGACACCGGCTTTGCCGTGGCTGGGCTCCCCAATTGGCTTCACCGAAACGGTATCCTCCTTGACCCCAAGCGCGTCGGAGATCCGCGAGGCGATCATGGCCCGGGTTGGTGCCGAGAACTGGCGATCCTGCTGGCGTCGATCGGAAAAGTGAAACCGATGCTTCACCTTGTCGTCCCCGTTCTCACCCCGCACGACGCTGTGTCCGGCCATGGTCGCGACGACGCGCGCGACGCTCGATCCGTCCTGCAGTGTGTCGATACGATAGGCGAAACCGTGGCCGGCGAAACCTGCCTGAACTGCCTGTGAAAGGCGCTCGGCATTCTCCTGCCCTGCCAGCGAAAGCCGAAACGTCGCCACATCCTCGCTCTCCCGCCGCTTGTCGAAACGCTCGCCCCACTGTTTCATTTCCTCGGCGACGGCTTCCCGTGTTGCCAGGATACGCGCGTCATACGTCTCGAGCGCGACGCCCTCCTTCTGGATATATTGACCGATCGCGGCTGCCCTAGTGACGCCATGCCCGTAGGAAATCACCTTCAGAACGGCCGGCTGATACCCGGCCGCCAGCCTGTCGGCAGCGGCCCTCGGCCGAGGTCCGCCGGCGAGCTTCCGCCGCTTGGTTGGCAGGGCGAGGTTTAGTCGCCCGGCTTTACCGCGCGGCGGCTCCAGCTCCCGCGCAGACGAGCGCGGCAAGGCCGGTTCCGTTGTCTGGCTTCCCCCGAGACCGCCCTCCCCTGTCCGGCCGCGAACCGTCTTGAACAACCAATCATCGTTATTTCCAGCAAAGTACAACATGGCCCGATGCCGGCGCTTGCGGTTCTCTTCTTCAAAAGCCGCGCTCGCGCGAATCCGATCGGCTATGGCCTGTATGGACGACTGATCGAGGTTCACGCGCCCTCACCATCCTGCAGATGCGCCGCCTTCCGAAGTCTCAGGCCATGCGCGATCGTCATCGCCGTCAATTCGGCGTCGACAGCTTTCACCCTCGCATCCAGCGCTTCCCATATCGGCAACGCCGCCTCCATGGGGGCAGCGTGGCCGGAATGAATGGCATGGAGAAGCTGGCTGAGGTTTCGGCCGACCATCCGGACTTGCGAGGCCAACGCCGCGACAGTGCGTGAATTCTCAGCTGACAGAGCGGGACCGACATCCAGGCTGGCCCGGATAATGCGCCGCAACGTCTCCGCTCGGTCAAGCTGGAACACCTTGCAGGCCTCATCCAGGAGCGCGCCCGCGTCCGGCCCAATATCGATCCGGGAGCGCTTTCGGGTGTCCTTGTGGGCGGCGCTGGTGTGCAAAATTCCCTCGCTATGGCGGATGGGCCTCACGTCGAAGACAGTCCAGGTCGAAGCGAAGCGACGACCTGCTCAGCCAATTTGGACCCAAATTGCGTATCTTGTCAATTCACTATGCAACATTATACTGATCCGATGTTTTGCTAGTCCAGAACCAATTATGCATCCCGGAACATTGTACCAAATGCGCAAATTCATGTTATCACCTAGGCACTTATGTGCCTTCGCACTTTGCAGCATCGGCGCATAGGCATAATGCAAGAAAGTCACTTTGGCGCCAAATCGCCTATGCGCCTTGACGCCAAGGTGACGCAACATTGGGAAAAACAATGCCGGAACAACGCGCGGTGCAAATCACAGTGGCCTCTCCCAAAGGCGGGGTCGGCAAGACCATGACCACCATCCTGCTCGCTGGCGAGTTCGCCGCCGCCGGTCATCGGGTGACCGTGCTCGACACCGATCCGCAACTGTCAGCGCTGGAGTGGAGCAAAAACAGTCGCCGCGCCGGGTACGCTCTTTCAAACATCGACGTCATCCCCATCAACTCGACCGACGAACTGATCGATCGCCTGGCGCAATCCGACGCCGAGGACCTGCTGCTGGTCGACGTCCAGGGCACGGCCGTGGCCGCCCTCGGACCGGCCGTCGCCAACGCCGACTTCGTGCTGATCCCGACGAAAGCGCACGTCTTCGATGTCAAGCAATGCCTCGGTCTGATCCGGCACATCCGCTCGCTTGGCGGACGCCATCGCGAAATTCCCTATGCGGTGATGCTCAACATGGTTTCGGGGATCGAGCACAACACGATGGCCTTTCGCACGGCGATCCAGCTGCTGCGGCAGGCCGACGCCAGCGTGCTTGAGACGTTTTTGTCGCAACGGCCGACCTTCGCCTCAATCGCAACCGCCGGGACGCTTTACGAAGTCCAGCCCGTGAACAAGGCGGTGCAGGACGCTCGCGACCAGACGAATGCCCTGACCGCCGAGATCATCCGCAAACTGAACGGAGCCACCCCGCAATGAACGAGAAAAGCGATCGGACCGCAAACCAATTGCCGCTGCCTGCCTTGAAACCGCGTGCCCGTTCGAATGATCCGTTCTCGCGCAACATGGCTGCCATTGTGGAATCCAGCATCAGCGAAACGGACAACCTGGAGCAGCAGACGAGAACCCAGTCTGCCAGAAAGGCGAAGGCGGAGCTCGAAAGGCCAAAGGCAGACGGCGGGACAGCCCGGCTGCACACACGCATTCCGGTCTCGCAGATGATCGAGCTGCAGGTCCATTGCGCGCGCAATAGAACAACCATGCAGGAGGTGGTGCAGGGCCTGATTACGGAATTCCTTGCTCGGCAGCCAAAGTAGCCAGATGCGCCAATCGCGTCGATTTTCGTTATGACCGACCGCCCATGACTCGGGCCCAACGAGGATTGGCTACATCTGTTCGGAGAAGGCCATCAAAGACGCTGCTGAACGACTGACGTTCGGTTCCATCCATCACGACAGTGAATCGATCCGCGTCCGCTGATTCAAACCATTCATTGGACGCGCGCGTCCGGCTGCGCGATTCTGTCCGCAATGATCGCGCAGCTCTATCGCCTCTGTATCGAACGCCGCGACGCGGATCGGAACATGGCGCGCTTCTATGCGCTGTCGATCGAGGAGACCCTGTTCGGCCAGACCTGCCTGGTCCGCCGCTGGGGACGGATCGGAACCACCGGCCGCACGGTACAGCACTCTTTCGATACCGAGGGCGAAGCGGTCGAGCTTTTCCTCCAACTGCTGCGCGCCAAGCGGATGCGCGGCTATCAGCCGCGATCCCCCTACCCGATGTCAATCGGCCCACAATAGGGGGCCTGACTCACATTTGATGATTTTGCATGGCGGCGTGGTGCTGTTTTATGAGGGGAATCAGCACCATGGTGAGAAATTTGCGTTTGTCGTCCTTGATCCCGGCGGGATTGGTCGTCGAGGCCATCGCTGAAAACGAAGGAGTGATCGTCATTACCGCGCGGTCAGGTACGCCGGCGCGGCCTTGCCTCTTTGCCGCAGAGGTCGAGCCGGGTCCACAGCCGCTATGTTCGACGCGTGTCCGATCTTCCCTGTAGTGGGACGAAGGTAGAGCTCCGCCTCGGCGCGCGGCGCTTCGTCTGCGATGCTACATTGTGGTGTGGACGAATCTTCGCCGAGCGCTTTGACGACAGTCTTGTCACCGAGCGATCGCGCCGGACCTCGCGATTGGAGTGTATCGTTCATCGTCTTGGACTGGCGCTCGGCGGCCGGCCGGCGGTTAGTTTTGCAAAGCGGCTGATGGTTCCGGTCAGCAATGACACATTGCTACGGGTGGTGCGGCGACGGGCCTGTTTACGAACAGACCCTATCAAGATTGTCGGCATCGATGACTGGGCCTATCGCCGTAACCATCGCTATGGCACGATCGTCTGCGATCTGGAGCGACGGCGGATCGTGACGTTGTTGCCCGACCGAGAAGTTGCCACCGTCGAGGCTTGGCTTGCCGATCACCCTGAGATCGAAACCGTCTCGCGCGACCGCGGCGGCGGTTACGGCGAAGCCACCGCCAAGGCATTACCGAATGCGGTTCAGGTCGCCGACCGCTGGCATCTCATGGAGAATATGAGCGCGGCTTTCCTCGGCAATGCGCGCGCCGTGATTTTTTCATGGAATGAGCGCGCGAAAATGGGCGTCCCGCTTCCGTGGTCATTGACAGCCCACGGGCGATAAAACGAGAGGGCTTACCCCCCTCGTTTCGTCGCCGATCTCATTCGGGGTCAGCGGCGAAGGCTTCGATGTCACGCGCGAACTGCTCGGCCTCTGCCTGCTCCTGTGCAATCAGGGCCGCCAGTTCGGCTTCAGCCGCGATGCGTTCCTTCCTGGTGAAGCAGCAGCTCCGAAGCTCGGCCCGCAGTTCATTGATGTGATCGATGGTGGTCATGTCGAAACGTCTCCTTTTGATGACGTCAACGGGCCACGTGCGCACGAAGCGCGGGTCAGGGATCGCGGAACGCGACCGGCGGAGCCGGCGAGTGGGGTGCCGGTTTTGTCGGAGCGTAGGGAACCGGAGCGGAGATAAAATCGGGGGCCCACGCTCGTCCTTGACGCGGGCTGAGCAGCCGTAGAATGGGACGACAGAAGAAAGAGAGCCCGCAGCCCCGGCCAGGGGATGCGACCGCATTTCACCACCTCGATGTGCCACGATCATCTCGATCCGGAGCAAGCCTTCGGTGCGCCGGACGCCTTGGACGATCTGAGCAGATTTCCTCGTTGCGTATGGCACCCGAAAAGCCGGAAGCAGGCTCGATGCCTGCTTCCGGCTTCCACACGCGCAAGAGATGAGCCCCGCCTCGGCGGCGGGGCTCCTTCGTGGAAGAGTTTCAGACCTCGCGCTTCGGCCGGTTCCAGATGAGGGCGTATTCTCCCTCCTTCTCGCCCGGCCAAAGTGCGGCGGTGATCGGGGCATTGAAGCTCGGGTCATCCAGCTTGATCGAGATATATTCCTCGCCGTCGCCGGAGACCGCCTTCCAGCCTGCGCCGACCTCGACGCCGTTGCCGGCGGTGATGCGGAAGTCGGGGGCGTCGCGCGAGACACGTTCGATGGGGTTCAGGCGGGCACGCATGCTGACAGTGAGGGTGCGCACATTGCCGACAATCCCGTTGTTGCCGTTGGTGGAGAATTCGCCGATGACTGCCATGATCTGTTCCTTTCGGGTTTGCTCGGGCCGCGCCTATCGCGACCTCGATGGCGGTGTAAGGACCGGGGGCGGTCGACCCCGCACCTGACAAGGCCGCAACGCAGTGGAGGGCGGGCGCAAGCGGCTATTTTGCCTCGCGATGCAAAGGCGGGCTGCGCCCCGCCGGCGGAAAATAGCCGCGGCCGGCCGTTGCGGGATGGCGACCGAGACGAGAGGCGTCCTGCGGTCACACCAGATCCATCGAGGTCTGCGTGGGTGCGCCCAGGTGTGAGACGGGAAGGAACCTGGATCATGCGTCGTCGGCGCCATTACCCACGAAAAACAGGGATACCGCGTCATCAGCACCGCTCGCCCCGCGACATCGATGCTCGCCACCGCGTCGACGCCTCTGCCGGCGCCACGTCCGCCTCGCCTTGATGATGGCGCGCTGGTCGAAGCCGATTGAGTGATCGCTCCCGCAAGTGGCAAGGCTCTCGGTCAAGCTGGGCGATCCGACTTTTCCCGGCATCGTCTCCTGCAGGCCGGGCGAGACAGAGACGACCACCTCCCCCGAACAGGCCTGCGGCGTGTCACTGTCTTCCCACATGGAAACCGGCCGCCGGGGCGGGGCTTTTTGCGGGTACAGCCGGGTGCCGATCACTAGGTTGGAAAGCGGGGCTGATGAAACATCAGCATTCGGGCGGAGCGTCCGGCCATTGCTGCGCGCCGTGCAGGACACGCAGAATGCGGACCGTGGTCTCCGTCACTAGATAGGCCGCCACATAGGGCGTGCCGGTGACGACCAGTTCGCGTGTCCCGGCAATCCGGCCCGGACGGCCGCTTTCCGGGAAATCCCGAAGACGGCGGGCCGCAGCCTCGATCCGTTCATCGACCGTTATGGCGGCCGCCGGATTATCAGCCTCGATGTGGGTAAATATGCCGTCGCGATCGGAAAGCGCCAAGGCAGACCATACGAGCTTCACGATGCCAGGTCGCCGCGCCTCCGCCGTGCCGCCGCACGCCGGTTCGCGAAATGCGCCTCGACCTCATCGTCCGGCATGTCGGGCCTGGTATCGGTGAGCGCCTCCAGCACTTTGCCCCTGAACCAGGCATCATGCGCCTCGCTGCTGGTCACAAGTTCGAGCGGCAGCGCGCCCTCATTGGCGGTACGGGTGAGCAGGATCCGCACGGCATCGGAGACCGTCAGCCCCATGCTTTCGAGCACGGCGGACGCCCGATCCCGGACGTCGGCATCGATACGGGTCTGGACAAGGGCGTTCGCGGCCATCAGCGCCTCCATTTCTGCAGAAAATGTAATGCAATTGAATGACGATTGCCAGTCCTCTATACGCCGTGCATGTCCTCACCTTCACTCGGCCAGAAATCCAGCTGCCCGGGATCGGCGACCGTCGACAGGTCGACCCACCTGCACGCCGAAGGAACACCGCGCCGCGAATCGGGGCCGAGCTTGATTTGAACGAGAACCGCTGAACCTCTCCCCGTTCCGGAAACGTCCGCTGGATGTTCTCACATTATCCAATGCTAATGATGCGCGCCGTGGGGATAAGTGCATTTAGTGTATGCCGGCAGCACCCACTCCTGGGCTCGGGAGTTCACCAAGCTTGGACATGTCGTCATTGATCGCTCCGGGCTGGGCGAGCCTGTCGCCAAGCGCCAGACGAACGATACGGCTGACGCGAGAGCGGATCTGCGAAGCGGCCCAGAGCCAACCTTGCGGTTCGTTGCGGTGTGGAGCGAGGAGGAACAGGTTGCGGGCACGGTGGGTTTTGCCCGCAAGATTTTGGCGGTAGAGATGCCGATTCCAGGATTCGACTACCGCGTGATTGGGCGCGACCGGATTTCACGCCGGTGCCGAGCAAGCGCGCTCGCAGGGCGGTTCGGAGAAGACGGGGTCCGCCCGGCAACCAGCGGAGCGTGAAGCATCAGGCTGCCTTCCGCTCCGTTTCCGTCCGCGGCTGTAGGCCATGCAGATAGGCGACAGCTCGCTGCGCATGGGCAGCGGCCGAAAAGATCGCCCTGCGGTCTTCCTGAAGGACGCGCAACCAGGACTGTAGGTAACTGGCGTGGTCCGGCCGCGGCTCCATCTCCGGCACAATGCCCAGATCGGCGCAAATGAAACTGGCGCCAATTTCGGCGACATATCCTGACAGTCCAGCCCCACTCTGAAATTTTTCCGCAATGAAGACCGT
>NZ_JBWKME010000023.1:0-12557 GCF_056431085.1 Mesorhizobium waitakense
GGACCGCGTCGATGACGCCCTCAACGCGACCCGCGCGGCCGTGGAAGAAGGCATCGTTGCTGGCGGCGGCGTCGCCCTGCTGCGCGCTTCGCTGAGCATCAAGGCGGTCGGCGCCAACTCCGACCAGACCGCTGGCATCGCCATCGTGCGCCGTGCGCTGCAGGCTCCGGCCCGCCAGATCGCGGCCAACGCCGGAGCTGAAGCCTCGATCGTTGCCGGCAAGATCCTCGAGAACAAGGACGCGACCTTCGGCTACAACGCCCAGACCGGCGAATACGGCGACATGATCGCCATGGGTATCGTCGATCCGATGAAGGTCGTGCGCACCGCTCTCCAGGACGCGGCCTCGGTCGCCGGCCTGCTCGTCACCACCGAAGCCATGATCGCGGAGGCTCCGAAGAAGGAGTCGGCTGGCGGCGGCATGCCTGGCGGCATGGGCGGCGGCGGCATGGGCGGCATGGGTGGCATGGGTGGCATGGACTTCTAATTGACGAATGATCCTGAAAAGTTGCAGACTTTTCGGATAAGATCATTCGCAATGAGAACTCCATAAAGCACGCCATCAACTGACAATGCTCAACCCGCAAGCGGGTTTGAGGGGCAGCCTGGATTTCTAATCGAACCCATTCAGCCTTCAGATACGAAAAAGGGCGGCAGCGATGCCGCCCTTTTTCGTTCTGCAAGGCCCATGCCGCGCGATGCTTGCGTCGAGCGCCCCTGTCAGCCAGCGCCAGCTGGCACCGAAGCGTGACGAAATGCGCCGAACACGCCGTGAATGACGAAACCGAGAGCGGATTTCCTTCATGCAGGATTTCTGCCCACGCGACCGCGCTCCAAGGCGCCTCAACTGATCGAACCAGGCCTTGTCCGTAACACCGACGAAGAGACGGGCCATGGCCTAACCTCTCAGCTCCGCCCTGTTCTGAAGCGCCGACCCCTGGCACTCCACATGGCCAGCTCCGCAGTCTGCGAACCAACCACTGCGGAGCACAATTCCATGTCGTCGCCCTCGCCCCGCTCCGTTCACTTCGACGTCCCTACGCATCCCACTTCTGTCATTTCGCGAGCGCCCGCTCGAGATCTGATAGCAGCTTTTCGCGCCGGCCCTTGGAAAGTTTGGCCAAGTTGTCGACCTTCCAGCGCACTGCCGGCAGTTCCGCGGCTCCGGGCACACCAAACAAGCTCCAGTCAGGTTCGCCGGCCTTGAAGGATAGGAGAAGACGCCGGTGCTCGGCAGGCATCTTGCCAACGACCTCGGCGATTAGAGCTTCACGAGCATCGTACAACGCTTCCAGGGTCACGGGCTCTTCCGTCATGCCAGCAAATCCAGCGTCAAACTCCCGGCGCAGGTCTTTGCGCGTCGGCGCCAAAACCTCCGCCAGCGGCCTGTTGTGGCTCAGCATGTACACAATGAAGGCGCGCCGCAGCTCATCGGACACGCCCTCATTCGCGAGCAGATCCCTGACGTCAAACAGATCTCGCGGATGCTGCCGATCCAAGGCCGCGACTATCTTGCCGGCATAGAGGTCCGGGAAGGACACAACAGGCACCTCGGCATAGCCGAAGAGCTCTTCAACTCGGTCGCAAACCGCCCGCGTTTCGGGCGCGTAAACGCAGCCACGAATGACAGGCGTCACCTCGATCTTGATCTGTACACTGTCGGAGGCAATCAGCACCTTTGTGGCAGCGCCATCACTGTGCAGCGGCACTACCTGGGTGCGGCTACGCGGCACATTCTTCGCTATTCGACCAGCAATGCGTCGTATCGCAGCGTCGATATTGGCGAGGGAAGTCGCGCGATCCTCGACCGGCAGATAGGCCAGATCGATATCGACCGACAGGCGCGGAAGGTTTCTGACGAAGAGATTAATGGCCGTGCCACCCTTCAATGCAAAGACAGCCTCCTCAGCAACGAGTGGCAGGACCCGAACGAGGAGGCTGACTTGCGCGCGGTAAGCCTCAGACGCCGGCATCGAGTGTCTCCGGCACAGTGATCTGATACTTGCTGTCCAGCCGACCCCCGACCACGATCTGGCGCTTGCCACGACCAAGGTCGATACGTTTGAGATCGAGCCGGCCGAACCACGGATGGGCGTGCCGCTCGGCGAACCAGAGAAACAGTCTCTTCACCTTCACGGAGCCGCATGCTTCCAGCACTGCCTGAACCCGCTTCGGGCTCAGAGTGCGAACCGACTCCATTAGAACGTCCGCTTGATGGAAGGTCTCCCGGAATGGGAGAAGGTCAAGAAGCTCGCAAAGTGCTCGCTCCGGCGCGGAGACATCGAGCTCCCATCCCCAATGTCCCCATACAATGCGCGTCCTTCCAGGTGCGTCGGCATCGAAGAGCTTGTCTGCCTTGTGTTCGACGAACTGAGCGTCGGTCTGTATCCGCTGGACCCAGCCAGGCAGGCTGCCATAGGCATAGAGGTGGATTTTAGGCTTGCCCGAAAAGCGGTGGTAGTGGGTCAGGCCCTGCAGTTCGAGGGCGCTGCGGCCGCCGACATGCACGGCTTTGTCGAGAAGTCGCTGGAGCGAGATCATCACGCGCTGCCAGGCCATGGTCTGCTCGACGTTGCCGATCGGTCGCTGATAGACGCCGCGGACGACACCTTCGAGCCAACCCTGCGCCACGTATTTTTCACGCCACTGCCGACGGTAGCCGTATTCATCCAGCCAAGCAGTATCGACCACTAGCCCCTCGGGGAGCAGGCGATGAAGCTGGTTTATTTTTTCGTTTTTTCGACCTATCATTGGTAGGGGAAAATAACACGAGTCCAAACCGCCAGGCAAGTTCGGAGGTTCGTATTTTCGACCCATCAACGGTAGGCATAAAGGCGCAATATTCAAACCACCAGGGCAAAACGCATCTGGAGGAGGAAATGCCGACCTTTGAACATGATGCGATCCAGCAAAGACGGAGACGACCTATTGACGCGACCGGCCTGTCGTTCCACCGCCTTAAAGCTCATCGGCGGCCAGGTCGCTGATTGGAGGGGAGCCCAGCCACTGAAACGTCTGCCACACACCCGGATCCTGCAGGCCGACAAGCGTTATGATTCGGACGCGACCCGCCGCCTGATCGAAGCCCCGCGGCCATCGCGCCAAAGGCGGCCGGCGATGGCAGAACTGCCTCTCGCCTGTCCTCTACCACGACCGAAACGCCGTCGAACGCATGTTCTGCCGGCTCATTGCGATACGATGCGAGCCTCTTGCCGTCAAATTACCCAGCGGCGGTCTGCACCGCTGCGATCGTCGGCCTTGGTTATGAGTCCGGGCCCTGGATCTAGGCCCTGAAACCCGTCTGAACCTATCAGGGGAGTGAATGACGACCATAATTACAATCAATTTTACCTCTGTCGCGCTATGGCGAAGCTTGCTCGGCGATCCCAACGTTCCGAGGAACGGCAGGCGCGGCCAGCGGCGGAATGGTGTTGATCTGTTTGGCGTACGCTATGGCGATCCGTCGCATCATGTTGGAATTCAGTGCAAGCTCAGGGCGACGGACAAGTTCTCACGGAGGATGAGGTCCGCGACGGCATTCGCAAGCCACGTGGGGGTTGTCGGGACACCCTTTCTGCCCCTTTCGCACGTTTTGCATCTTGAATGTCAGAAAAAGATAGCCTATTTTCTGACGCATGAAAACGGCCATGACATCAGTTCCCGATCGGGTCATGCGCCGCGCCCGCGCCGGCGGGCGTGGCGGTGTTTTCACGCCCAGCGACTTCCTCGACGTCGCGGGGCGCGCTGCTCTCGATCAGGCCCTCTCCCGCTTGGTCAAGAGTGGAAAGCTGCGCCGCCTGGCGCGTGGCCTCTATGACTATCCGAAGGTCCATCCGAAGCTGGGCCAGCTTTCACCGGCTCCCGACGATGTCGCGCGTGCGCTCGCGCGGGAGACTGGTTCAAAGGCGCAGATCGCCGGCGCGCACGCCGCCAATGCGCTCGGCCTCTCGACGCAGGTTCCCGCAAAGAGCCTTTATTTGACGGACGGGCCCTCGCGCCGGATCGTGCTGGGTAAGCGCGTGGTCGATTTGCGTCACGCTTCGCCCAAGCATCTGATCGCACCGGGCAGTCCTGCCGGAACAGTCGTCCAAGCACTTCGCCACGTCGGGCCGGTGCGGGCCGCCGATGTGGCTCAGCTCGCCGCGCGCCGGCTGTCGGCCAGCGACAAGAGGCTACTCGCGTCCAACGCAGTTCAGGCTCCCGCCTGGATGCGTCCGACACTGATCTCGATCGGCAACACAGCGTCGAACGCAGCGAATGGATAAGGTCGCCCTTCTACCGCCGAGTGATCGGGCAGCGCTTTTTGGCGAAACTGGTGCCGGGCGCGGCGTCGCCAACACGATCATCGAGAAGGACTTCTGGGTCTGCTGGACCTTGAAACGATTGTTCGGTCTTCCGGAGGACGCCGCAGCCAGCCTAGTCTTCAAAGGCGGAACGTCCCTGTCCAAGGCCTTTGGCATCATCCGCCGTTTCTCCGAGGACATCGATTTGTCCTTCGACCGGGCCGATCTCGGCTACACAGGTGATCGCGATCCAGAAAAGGAGGGCATCAGCCGGAAGAAATCAGGTCAACTCATCGACGACCTGGTGGGAGATGTTGAGAAGCATATAGCCGACAAGCTGCTTCTTGCCCTTCGTTCCGCGATCGTCCAAGAACTCGGCGAACCGCAGCACGACGAGTGGTCGTTAGCGATCGATGAAGCCGACGCGCAGACACTGAACTTCCACTACCCAGTAGTGCTTCCGACGGCCGAGTATCAAGGCATGGCGTACATCACGCCACGGGTTAAGCTTGAGCTCGGCGCCCGCGGCGATCCATGGCCCGCCGAGAAGAAGGTCATTCGCCCCTACGCGGCCGACGATTTTCCCGATTTCTTCGAACATCCGGATACGACCGTCACGGTCCTGTCTGGATGGCGCACCTTCTGGGAAAAAGCCACTGCCTTGCACGCGGAAGCCCATCGTCCGGCAGAGTGGGCGACCCCGCAATATTTCTCGCGCCACTACTATGACCTCGCCATGATGCTCGACTCCGACGAGGGCAAGGCTGCCGCCGCTGATCTCGAGCTGCTGGCAACCGTGGCAAAGCAGAAGGCGACATTCTTTCGCTCGGGCTGGGCCAATTACGATACGGCGCGCCCAGGCACTTTGCGGCTGATGCCAAGCGAAGCCCGGATCAACCGTCTCAGAGCGGATTATCGGGCAATGGCGCCGATGATGTTCGATGACACCTCGCCGTCATTCGACGACATTCTTTCCAGAATTGAGAAATTCCAGGGGACCATCAACAGGTAGGCGCACGATTTGCCGAGAACTCCAAACTGACTGTGCGCGAGAAACCATTCAGCCGACACGATCATCGCTGCCAACGAGCTCATCAGGCCTGGAGCGTCGCCTGTTAGCCGCAATATGGAAAACCGAAGACGAAGATCCTGCTAGCGTGGAATCTGCGCTCGCGGCCTTCCTCACGAGGCTTCTGCCCTGACTCGAAGACATCACCTGGAAAGCAAGCTATGTACAATCTTTTTGTCTCGGGATGGTCAGACCAGTGGAAAGGCGATCCCTGTGTGCTTGATGCCAGCCGCTGCGTCCGCCACCATGAATATACGGACGAGCAGATCGCCGATCAGTATGGCTCGCTCGACCAAGTGGCGCTGAAGGAGCTGAAGCGCCTGCCCTCTATCTTCGCCTACGAGGCTGGCTGTAAGCTCGACCCGAAATTTGGCCTCATTCGCGAGGTCACCGTGCGCCGCGGCCAGGTGCGGATCGAATACGAGATCATCCCGGTCGATCCGTTCCTCGCGGCGGCCGATTTCGATTCCCTTAGTTTTGAGCTGGACATCGGCAACTGGGAAATGAACCGCACCCATTGGGCAGTCAAGGACGTGAACCTGCCCAAGGAACTGCACGCCGCACGCGGCATCATGCTGCCGTCATGGACCCGGCAGGCAGGGCGGGCCGTGGACATTACCCGGCACAATTTCGATGTCGGCCTCTCCTTCCCCGGTGAGGCGCGTCGGCTGGTCGAAGAGGTCGCCCGCGAGCTTGAGGCGCGCATCGGCCCCAACGCCTATTTCTACGACAACAATTACGTGTCCCAGCTCGCGCGGCCCTCGCTCGACACCCTGCTCCAGGACATCTACCGCAACCGGTCCAAACTGATCGTCGTCTTCCTCGGTGAGGACTATCAGCGCAAGGATTGGTGCGGCGTCGAGTTCAGGGCCATCCGCGAGATCATCATGGCGCGCGAGGATCAGCGCGTCATGTTCGTGCGCGTCGACGACGGCGCCGTCGACGGCGTGTTCCGCACCGACGGCTATGTCGATGCGCGCCGCTTTTCGCCCGCCCAGATCGCCCAGTTCATCGCCGAACGCGCGGCCCTCATTGCCTAGCCGTCCAGCGCGGTTGCCGGCAGCGCGACGCAGCAGCGGTCGACCAGGACATGGCGGCGCTTGGGCGCGCCGGGATCGGTGAGCCGCGGCGTCGCCGAGATAATGGCCACCTTCCAGCCCGACAGTCCCGGCTGCGGCGCCTGCATGACGACCGACAATACGGAGCCCGCGACGCTCGAGCTCGGCCACGCACTTCAGAATGTCGTTGTAGAGATCGGGCCGCCCGCGATCCGATCGCCTGCGCAATCCGATCGAGCGCCTCGTCGCTGACCTTGTCACCGCGTTCGACACGTTCGAATGTGGACAGGGACACGCGCGCGAAGTCGGCCAGCGTCGTGGCCTTCCACTGCTTGAGATGCCGACCCCAGCGCATCATCATCGCGACGAGTTCGATGGCCGGGGCCGTGGGGACAGAGCTGGCTCCGCAAAATCGGACAGTGGCATAAGTGGATTTTCTGCCTGAGATTGGCGAGGATTCTCGCCGGGAATCCGGAGTTGAGATGACGAAGAGAAGCCGCCGGACGCATCACCGGCATTCAAGGCGAAGGTGGCGTTGGCCGCGGTAAAGGGGGAGAAGACGCTTTCGGAGCTGGCGCAGCAGTTCGACGTTCACCCGAACCAGATTACGACCTGGAAGACCCAATTGCTCGAAGGCGCCGCGGGCGTGTTCGGGCAGGACAAGGCGGGTTCGAGCGAGGCGCCGGTCGATTTGAAGGCGTTGCACGCCAAGATCGGTGAGCTGGCGCTGGAGAATGATTCTTTGTCCGGCGCGCTCAGCAAGGCCGGCCTGCTGAGCGCAAAGCGATGATCGACCGCGACCACACTCTGCCTGTGGTGCGTCAGGCGAAGGTGCTGAAGCTGGCCTGAGTAGTTCCATTCAGGATGGAACTGATCGCTTGTGATGTCGAGGCGCTTCATCTCGGCATTGCTGACCTTGACACCCTTCTGGTAGCTGCGCGTGTTGAGTGCGCTCTCGACTTTGAGACCGGCCTTTGTCGAGGTGGCGCCGATCAGTTCGACCACTGCTATGCGATCCGTGAGTGGCCGGCCGCGCCAGTTCTGCGTGATGTGGCAGAACAGCAAACAGCCGATGCTCGACCTTGTTCCACTTCGATGTGCCCGGCGGATAGAGGTGGACGCGGATCACCAGCCCCGTCTCGTCGGCAAGCCTTTGCAGCCCGACGTTCCAGAGCCGCACGCGCGCACCGTTCGAGCCAGCAACGGATCGACTGCACGGCGAACTCGGCCATATCGCTCGTGAGCCCGACGCTGACGAAGCCGGCGTTGGCGCTCACGTCGTCCTTGCCGAGCTTCTTGTCCTCGAAGTCGTGCACGTTCACGCGGTGCGGGTCGCCTTTCGGGCGATAATCGGTTCCGCCATTCTTGAAGTTGCCGACGAGCTCATTCTTCTTGGTTTCGACCGAGATGACGGGCTGGCCCGCCGCTTGCGCCGCGATGGCGCTTCAGCCCCAGGATTGCGTCGATGTCGTCGCTGAAGGCCGACCATTCGATTGACGGAATCACGCGGCTGACGCGATCGTATAGGGAGGTGGCCGTAGGTAACGCCCGCGTCATCGGCGCCTCCAATTATAGTCAATCTGGTTATAAGGGGATATTTCTACACCGACTATAAGGATGTCAAGACCGCGCCAGCGGCAATTTTGTCCCAGCTATGACCGTCTCGTCGAGAATGGCATGACGGAAGCGATAAAGCTTGGCGGGCCGCCCGCCGGTTTCCGTGGTGGTCTCGCCTGTTTCCTCGACTAGCTCCTGCTGCTCGATCAGGCGGCGGAAATTCGGCTTGTTAACGAGCCTGCCGGCGAGCGCCTCCACGGTTCGCTGCAGCTGTAGAAGCGTGAAAACCGGCGCCATCAGCTCGAACACGACGGGCCTGTATTTGATTTTGGAGCGCAACCGCGCAATACCTGTTGCCAGGATGCGGCGATGATCGGCGACCATCGATCTGCCCGGCATCGGGGCGAGGGCACCCGCATGCTGCCCGCCGCGAGCCGCCTCTTCAATCAACGCAGCCTCATAGAGCAGCTCATAGCGTTGAAGAACGAGCTCCTCGTTCCAGCCCAGATCGTCGAAGCCGAAAGCGACTGCTGCCCGCCGCTGGCGCTCGCGACGCGCCTCGACCTCTGGCGCGCCTTGCGCCCATTCGATCAGACGGGGGCGCAGAACATCCAGCACCACCGGCGGCGTGCCGGAGCGATGGTCCTCCCACGGGAAGTAATCGTACCAGCTCCCCCAGCAGGGCTTGGCCGAGTCTCTGGCATATTCTTGCCGGGTGAGTGCGAGATAGCTGATCGAAATCACACGTTGCGGGTTTTCGGCGCCGATCCTGTCGCGGTCGGCGAATGTGTAGAGCTGCTCGATGTAACCAAGCGGCTGACCGGTTTGCTGTTCGACCCATGCCCGAAGGCCCGATTGCAGCGAGCGGTGATCGAACTCGAACGGGTCCGACGGAAGTGCATTGGCCTGCCCGTTGGTGAGAACGGAAGGGTGCCCATCGGTGACCGCGACCACGACAGCGATCAGATCCGCCTTGACGTCGTTGGCCTTGCGTCCGGCGCGGGCTTTTCTGGTGTCTTTTGCGTCCATGTTCCCCAAAATGGTCGCAACCCCGCCGCGAAGGAACTCAATCGATTTAATCAATCTTTATCATGCCTGCCGGAGCGTCAACACCACCAATTGCGTGATTTTAGCTCTTCCCAGCTGCACCAATGGGCTTCAAACGCGACACCGGCCGGCGGTAACGTGAGGGAAGGCACCTTCGAGCGCGGTCGGGACGCAATGCCATCACACCTCCGGATATTCGTTCCCGCAGGCGCGGAACGCCACTGGTTGGCCTGCGGGCAGGGCGAGCGCGAAGCTGGTTGATTGCGCGCCGCGAGACATCGTTCTTGTCGGTGACAGCGTCGGCATCGTGCTGCTTGGCCCGCCAGCCACCCTCGGCGTTACGCCGTAACATGATGATCATGCATGCCTGGCGCCGGGAGCAGGCTAAAAACGAGCACTGACGGCAGTCGACTTGCCTTTCGACCCCCAGCACGAGGTGCCAAGCATGCTTTCCATAATGCTGCCCGGCTGATGGCGGGGACCGGCTGCGCGGCCGTCCAGCTCGAGCGCTGGCGAGCCGATGGCCCATCCGCTTGCTCGGTGCGCGGAAAACTGCGATCACGGCGATGCCGGCTTGACGTTGGTCAACGCGCTCTGGTCGCTTTCCGCGCGCCGACCCGGACGGTTCGCTTCGCCTCAACCACCAGCTCCCGAACAGCCGACCGCTGCGGTGTGACCATTGCGATTGTCGAACGCCGGGGCGGTGTCGCGGCCGTGACCTTTGCCGCTGACGAACCCAATCGCTCGTTCCTGCTCGCCGCCGAGCGCTATGAACAGGCGCTTCAACTCATGGCGACCTGTTTCCATATTCACATTCGTCGCAAGCTTGTTACCGATCGAGTGATAAGTGGTATTGCGCTGACGCTGCGGGAATATGAGTGCATGCAATGGGCGGCGCGCCGCAAGTCAGCGTGGGAGACCGGCCGTATCCTGGGCGTCAAGCGCCGTTCAGCCGCGTATCATCTGGACAATGCCAGGAAGAAGCTCGGCGTGCGCACAGTCATGCAAGCCGTGATGCAGCTTTCGGCTTCCAACAACGATCTTTTCTGACAAGCAGCTTTACCCTGTACAGTTGCACAGGATGCTTCGTGCCGAAGGTTCGCCTCCAATGCCAGGGTGATCCCTTTAAGGAGGCCCAGCGTGATTCAGCTTGTTACACCCGATTGCTATGGCGACTTTGTCGACGAACTTCATGAAATGCACCGCTTGCGTTACCGCGTCTTCAAGGAGCGGCTGGACTGGCAGGTGCCGACGAACGGCCGCTACGAGATCGATTGCTTCGATTCCTTGAAACCGAACTATCTCCTTTTGCGCGGTTTCGGCGGTGCTGTCGAGGGATGCGCGCGGCTGCTTCCGTCGACCGGACCCACCATGCTGGGCAACACTTTTGCCGAGCTGTTGGAAGGCAAGGCAGCGCCCAGCGAGCCGGATATCTGGGAAAGCAGCCGCTTTGCCCTCGATCTTCAGCCATCGACCCCCAAGGGCGCCGGCGGCGTGGCTGTCGCCACCTACGAACTCTTCGCCGGCATCATCGAATTCGGCCTGTCATGCAGTCTCGAGCGAATTGTCACGGTCACCGATCTGCGCATGGAGCGCATCCTGCGCCGCGCCGGCTGGCCGCTTGAGCGGATCGGCGAACCGCACGCGATCGGCCTAACCCGCGCGGTGGCCGGATATCTCGACGTCTCGGCCGAGACGCTTGGTTCCGTTCGGCGCAATGGCGGTTTCCATGGGCCGGTTCTGTGGGCGCCAATAGCCTGCGGCGCGATGTGATGCCTGGTCGGTTTGTCCGTGGGGCTTGTCCATGAGGTCGGTGGAGGACACCGGAGCCGACTGGCCGGACTGGTGCGATGATAGGGCGTACCAGCATACGTTTCGTCTGACGCGGCGAGAGTGGGCCTGGGAGTTCTTGCGGCGCAATCCGGCATTCCGCAACGATCTGGCCAAGGCACTGGAGGGGGCCGAATGGCTGGGCAGTCCAAGGTCGCTCGACATCATCGCGTCGCGCGCCGACCTGACGCGGTGGGGCGTTTTGTTTCGCGGACTCCTTGCGGCCTGATGCGCGTGTATTCTGGTGTCCACGCCAATGTCCCTACGTCTTGCCGATCACCGCCGAACCGGCATCTTCCTCGGCCGCGCCGCCCGCTTTCGATCTGACGGCGCCGCCATGTCGTGCCACGGTGCTTTTGGCAGGCAACGGCCGCCAGCACGTTCTGTTGCGCCCTGCTGAGCGACATCTTCAGCTCGCGGTTTCAGGTGCGACAGTCGCTCAGCGCGTGCGCCTGCAGGTCGACGCGATCTGGCCGGCCGGGCAGGCGAAGCATCGGCTATGGGCACTTGAATGCCTCAACAGCCTGGCGATGCGCGGACGGCTGCCGAATACCCTGTTTCGTGCGGAGGCGCGTGGCCGACGTCTCCGCTTCGTCCTTCGTGCGCTCGATGGGTCGCTGTCGGGGGCAACGCACCGGGTCATCGCCGAAGCCCTGCTTGGCCAAGCGCGCGTCAGGGCCGATTGGGCAGATCCGCGCGATCATCTGCGCGACCTGATCCGTCGCGCCATACGCCGCGGCCATGCCCTCATGAACGATGGATACAAGGACCTGCTCACTTGAAAATGCGGTGTGGCGCACCCGAGCAAATGGTCAGCTGCCGAACATTGCCTTGTAGCCCGTCCTCACCATCCAGTTTGCACGTCGCAGATGACTGTCAAGCGACTTTAGGGCTCGCTCCGGTTCGCATGCCGGATCGAGGCCGAGAATGACTTGCGCCATCTCTTCCTTGCTTGCGTTGTCGGCCGATGCGTCCAGCAGCCGCATGTAGATCGTGAAATGCTCCCTGTCGTAGGCCGTGAGACTGTCCGACCAGGGGACTTCGTCGATAACGGGTTCATTAGGCTCGAGGCGCGATCTGTTTCCCAATTCTCTCTCTCGGTTTGTACGATCGCGCGTCCGCCCTGACGCCCGGTCAATATCCTAAAATGGGATACTCCGAAACTGGGATTAGTCGGCGAGCCGGTTCCTTCATGGCCGGTTCGCAAAATGCCGAAATCCCTTCGATCATCTCGCCAGCGCCAGATGCTGAAACAGCTGATTGCGGCGCGAAAGAACAAGGGCCTGACCCAGCTCCAGGTTGCGCAGGCGCTGGGCCGCCCACAGTCCTTCGTCGCAAAGTATGAGGGCGGTGAACGTCGTTTGGACGTCATTGAGTTTTTAGAACTAGCGGAGATTCTGGAGGTCGATCCCTGCCAGCTGCTGGCACAGGTTCCTCGTTCTCGCCACCGATAGGTCACGATAAGGGGAGCTTCAGCGAGAAACGTCCTCAAGTCGAATCCTTCAACAAGGCGTCCGGCGGGCCGAGACCGCAGGATCTGCTTCGCGATGGACCGAGCCCGATCTGCTTTGCCGGCTCCGGGCGGTCTCGGCCGCCCACCTTCCCCTCGCGGCCATGAGCAGGACCTGACGCAAGAGGAACTGGCTGCGCGCGCGCTGAGTTTGACCCAGGTTGACGATCTGAGCCGTTCGCTCGTCCCGTTTGATCAAAATA
>NZ_JBWKME010000024.1:0-171403 GCF_056431085.1 Mesorhizobium waitakense
GACCCGTTCGGCGCCAATGTCATAAGACAAGCAATTCCAGGAAAAGTGTGAAACGGTTTTCCCGGGAAAAGCGCGTAGCGCTTTCCCTCAGGGAATTGCGTTCAAAACAAAGAGTTAGAGCCGTTCGCCTTTTCCGTGAAACGGTGAATTGCTCTAAGCGTCGCCGGCTGGCCGTATTCTCAACCTTGCGATCCGGTTCTTGTCGCGCTTCATCACGACGAAGCGTTTGCCATGGAAAGTAAACGCCTGTTTTTCCTCGGGGATCGACTGCGTCTCGTGGATGACGAGACCGGCAATGGTGGTGGCCTCCTCATCCGGCAGGTTCCAGTCGAGCGCCCGGTTCAGGTCGCGGATCGGCACCGTGCCATCGACGACGACGGAACCGTCGGCCTCCTGCTTGACGCCCTGGATGTCGACATCGTGCTCGTCGGCGATCTCGCCGACGATCTCCTCGATGATGTCCTCCAGCGTCACCAGCCCTTCGACCTCGCCATATTCGTCGACGACGACGGCGAAATGCGCCTTGCGGCGCAGGAAGGCATTGAGCTGTTCCTGCAAGGTCGTGGTGTCGGGCACGAACCAGGGTTTCGAGGCGATCTTCATCACGTCGATCTTGGAAAAGTCGTTGCCGACATCGTTGAGCGCCCGCAGCAGGTCCTTGGCGTGCAGAACGCCGACAATGTTGTCGAGCGAGCCTTTCCACAGCGGCATGCGGGTGTGCGGGCTCTGCAGGATCTCGCGCACCACCGCCTCCGGCGCATTGTCGGCATTGACCGAGCGCATGTTGGTACGGTGGACCATGATGTCGGACACTTCGAGCTCGGCGAGATCGAACAGGCCGCCGACGCGATCGCGATCCTCGCGCACCACCTGGCCGTCGCGGCGGAAATCGTCGACCGCGCCGCGCAACTCGGCCTCACTCGAGCGCTGCGGCCCGATGCGCGACAGTTCATAGCCGAAAGCGGCAAGCAGGCGCGCACGCAACGCAACCGCCAGCAGGACGAGGACGGCAAGGACAGCGACGACGATCCAGCCGGTCTCGTTGGTCATCTCGGCCGGCTCTTCTGCTGGCTCGGCCGCATCTTCTGCTGGCCCGGCCGGCTTTCCTGCTCGCCCGGATGGCTCTCCTTCAGGAACGACAGCACTTCCGAAGCCGGCACATCCTTGGCGATGAAGGCCTGTCCGATGCCGCGCGTCAGGATGAAGGTCAGCGCGCCGCGCGACACCTTCTTGTCCTGGGCAATGAAGGAAAGTAGCGCCTCGGCATCGGGCAAATCACCAGGAATATCGGCCATCCGCCACGGCAGCCCGACGGCGCGCAGATGCGTCTCGACGCGTGCCGCATCGTCGGGGCTGGCGAGGTTGAGCCGCGATGAGAACCGATGCGCCAGCGCCATGCCGATGGCGACACCCTCGCCATGGACGAGCCGGGTTCCGTCATACTGGGTGGCGGCTTCCAGCGCGTGGCCGAACGTGTGGCCGAGATTGAGCAGCGCACGGTCGCCGGTCTCGAACTCGTCACGGGCAACCACATCGGCCTTGGCGCGGCAGGCCTCGGCAATGGCCTGCGCCCTCTCCGGCCCGCCGGCGAACACTTGGGACCAGTTCTCTTCCAACCAGGCGAAAAACGCCGGCCGGTCGATGAGCCCATATTTGGCAAGCTCGGCATAGCCTGCGCGGAATTCGCGGATCGGCAGCGTGTCGAGCACCTCGGTATCGGCCAGCACCAGCTTCGGCTGATGGAAAACACCGACCAGGTTCTTGCCGCGCGCACTGTTGATGCCTGTCTTACCGCCGACCGAGGAATCGACCTGCGCCAGCAGCGAGGTCGGGATCTGCACGAAATTCATGCCGCGGCGCACGATACCGGCGGCAAAGCCGGCAAGGTCTCCGATGACGCCGCCGCCAAAGGCGATGACGATGTCGCCGCGTTCCAGTCGGGCGGCCAGCACGCCGTCGACCACCTCTTCGAGATGGGCGAAGCTCTTGGTCTTCTCGCCGGGCGGCAGCGTGACGATAGTGGGCTGGATGTCGTTCTTTTCGAGACCCTTCGTCAGTGCATCGAGATGCGCTGCCGCGACATTGGCATCGGTGATGACCGCGGCGCGTGTACCAGGCAGGCGGCGCGAAATCTCCTCACCGGCGCGCGACAGCAGACCGGAGCCGATCAGGATGTCGTAGGCCCGGTCGCCAAGGCCGACTTCGACGGTGACCGGCTGACTTGCGCTCACGATCGCACCTCGTCTGTAGGGACAGTCTCATCAATGCCGAAATGCCGGCAAAGCGCATCCACCACCTCGGCCGCGATGATCTCCTTGCGGTCGTCGCGGGTCGGCACGGTGACGTCCGATGTCGCGTAGACGGGATAACGCTCCTGCATGAGCCGCTCCAGCACGGCGCGGGGGTCGGCGCTTTTCAGGAGCGGCCGGTTCTGCTTCTTGGAGACGCGCTCCATCAAAAGGTCGAGCTCGGCCTTCAGCCACACCGACACGCCATGGCCGGCGATGGCCTCGCGCGTGTGGGCGTTCATGAAGGCGCCGCCGCCAGTCGACAGCACCTGCGGGCCGTTCTCCAGCACGCGCAGGATGACGCGTTGCTCCAGGGCCCTGAACTCGGTCTCGCCATAGCGCTCGAACAGCTCCGGAACGGTCATGCGCGAGACGCTTTCAATCTCCTGGTCGCTGTCGATGAAGGGCAGCGCCAGCATCGCCGCCACCTTGCGGCCGATCGCCGTCTTGCCGGCGCCCATCAACCCGACAAAGACGACGGAACGGCTGCCCAGCCGGCCAAGCAGCGCGGCGTGGTTCTCCTCTGGAGGATTTGATGGCAGCGCGTTCATCTGATGCTTCGAGTGCCCCCTTTGCCGGCGTATCGACATGAAAAGCCCGTTTTCGTCAAGCGTGGCGAGCAGCCCTGAGCATGATATGGGCTGGCCGTGCATCATCAGAAGTTGCTAACAAACCTCAGCTTCTTCCTTGAATTGGGCGGATTGGCGTCCCATAAGGGCACAGGGTTTGGAAACGCAGAACAAGAAGACGGGCGAAAATTGATGCCGACACTGTTTCGCTTTGTCGTGATCCTCGCGATTCTGGCCGGCATTGCCTATGGTACGATGTTCGCGCTGGTAATGTTCGTCGAGCCCAGGAAGGCGGAAATGAGCGTGCGCATCCCTCCCGAAAAGCTCAATCCCAAGAAAAGCTGATCGCCGCCAAAGAAAAGCTCCCCAAGAAAACCTGAATGAACAGCGCCGCCCGCATCGAAGCCTTCCTGGAAATGATGAGCGCCGAGCGCGGTGCCGCCGAAAACACGCTGTCCTCCTATCGCCGTGACCTCGAAGACGCTTCGGAAGCGATCGACGGCGGGCTTGCAGGTGCCGCCGCCGCCGATATCCGCACCTATCTCGACGATATCACCGCGCGTGGCTTCGCGCCCACGTCGCAGGCGCGCAAATTATCGGCGATCCGCCAGTTCTTCAAGTTCCTCTACGCCGAGGGGCTGCGCGCGGATGATCCGACCGGCACGCTGGACAGCCCGAAAAAGGGCCGCCCGCTGCCGAAGACGATGAGTGAGGCCGACACCGGCCGGCTGATCGACCGCGCAGCGCTTGAGGCCGGCGATCCCAGGCCCGGCAACGATGCGGCGCCTGGCGACAGCGAGTGGCTGGCGGCACTACGCCTGCATGCGCTGGTCGAGGTGCTCTATGCCACCGGCCTGCGCGTTTCCGAGCTGGTCGGCCTGCCGGTGACGGTGGCGCAGCGCGACGACCGTTTCTTCATGGTGCGCGGCAAAGGTGACAAGGAGCGCATGGTGCCGCTATCGGCCAAGGCGCGCACGGCGATGCGGAGCTGGCTTGCCGCCCGCGCCAAGGTGCCTGCCTTCGCCGACAGTCCGTTTCTGTTTCCGGCCGCCTCGGCCAGCGGCTATCTCTCGCGCCAGGTCTTTGCGCGCGACCTGAAAGGGCTGGCGGCAAGGGCCGGCATCGCCTCTGCGAAGATCTCGCCGCATGTGCTGCGCCATGCTTTCGCCAGCCATCTCCTGCAGAACGGCGCCGATCTCAGGGCCGTGCAGCAGTTGCTCGGCCATGCCGACATATCGACGACACAGATTTACACCCATGTGCTGGAAGAGCGGCTGGTGCGGCTGGTCAACGATCATCATCCGCTTGCCGACTAGGCCTCATATCGCTATGTGAGGACGACGTTCCACCGCCCGGAGCCTTGGATTTCAGGGTTCCGCCAGTCCTCGCCTTCCGACGTATCGGTCCGCTCACGCATGTACAATTACCTCGATTTCGAAAAGCCGGTGCAGGACCTCGAGGGCAAGATCCTCGAGCTGAAGAAGCTTGCCGAGAGTGGCGAGGCGGTCGATGTCGGCGACGAGATCAGCCGTCTCGAGAAGCGCTCCCGCGACGCGCTGCGCGACGCCTACAAGGCGCTGACGCCGTGGCAGAAGGTGCAGGTGGCGCGCCATCCCGACCGGCCGCACTGCGTCGACTACATCAAGGGCCTGTTCAACGATTTCACGCCGCTGGCCGGTGACCGCAATTTCGGCGAGGACCAGGCGATCGTCGGCGGTTTCGCCCGCTTCCGCGGCGAGCCCGTGGCCATCATCGGCCAGGAAAAGGGCTCCGACACGACCAGCCGGCTGCAGCACAATTTCGGCTCGGTGCGGCCGGAAGGCTACCGCAAGGCGGTGCGGCTGATGGAACTCGCCGACCGCTTCAATATCCCGCTGCTGACGCTGGTCGACACCGCTGGCGCCTATCCCGGCGTCGGCGCGGAGGAGCGCGGCCAGGCGGAAGCAATTGCCCGTTCGACCTCGGCCTGCCTTGGTCTGAAAGTGCCGTCGATCTCGGTGGTCATCGGCGAAGGTGGCTCGGGCGGCGCCATCGCGATCGCCACCGCCAACCGCGTCTACATGCTCGAACACGCCATCTATTCCGTGATCTCGCCGGAAGGCGCCGCCTCGATCCTGTGGCGCGACACGACACGGTCGAAGGACGCGGCGACCAACATGAAGATCACCGCGCAGGATCTTCTGGAGCTCAAGATCATCGACGCCATCATCCCCGAGCCGCTCGGCGGCGCGCATCGTGGCGCCGAAACCGTGATTGCCGCGACCGGCGACCTCATCGCCAAGACGATGAAGGATTTTTCTGGCGCCAACACCGACTTCCGCGAGCAGCGCCGCGAGAAATATCTGGCAATGGGCCGCAGTCTCTAGACCAAGGCCCTGCCCCGCCCGCCGCAATGTGGCGGCACGGAGCATTTTTGCCACAAAAATGCCGCTGCATTCGGCTCAATGAGACTGCCGCAGGGGGACGCGTCGACACTTGCGGTAAGGAATTTTCAAGGTTAACGGGCTTAGTGTCCGTACACGTTCAGTGCAGTAGCCTTGGCATGAATTGCCGTGGCGCCAGAGAAAAGACGATATCCGCAGCCATGTTCGCCAAGTTTGCCCGCACTGGAATCCTGATCGCTGCCCTCGGCGTTGCCGGCTGCAACGATTCGTCGATGAAGGATTTTGCCCCGGAGGCCAACAAGCCGCTGCCCGACAAGATCCTCGCCGACATGAGGGCCAAGGGCATGGTGCGCACCTCGTCGGTGATGGCCCGCATCTTCAAGGAAGAGGGTAAGCTAGAAATCTGGAAGGCCAAGACCAATGGCCGCTACGACATGGTGGCGAGCTACGACATCTGCAAATGGTCGGGCAAGCTCGGGCCGAAATACACCGAAGGCGACCGCCAGGCGCCGGAAGGCTTCTACACGGTGCGCCCGTCGCAGATGAACCCGCGCTCGAACTACCATCTGTCCTTCAACATCGGCTTTCCCAATGCCTATGACCGGGCCAATGGCCGCACCGGCGCCAATCTGATGGTGCACGGCGCCTGCTCGTCGTCGGGCTGCTATTCGATGACCGATGCGCAGATCGAGCAGATCTATGCCTTTGGCCGCGATGCCTTCCAGGGTGGCCAGACCGAATTCCAGATCCAGGCTTTTCCGTTCCGCATGACCGCCGCCAACATGGCGCGCTACCGCAACGACCCGAACTATGAGTTCTGGAAGATGCTGAAGGTTGGCTACGACAATTTCGAAGTCACCAAGGTGCCGCCGAAGGTCGACGTCTGCGAGAAGCGCTATGTCTTCAACCAGGTCGCCGCCGACGGCCAGACATTTGATCCGACCGGCACCTGCCCGGCGACCACACAACCGGATTCCTTGAAGAGCGCCTACAACGCCTATCAGAGCACCTATGACGCGGCGTTCAATGGCGCGCTCAAGGCCAGCACGCCGCCGCCGAAGCCGACCATCGCCGGCGTCAAGGAAGCCAGCATCGTCTCCGACTGGTCCAAGCGCCGGGCGCGCGGCGAGCGTGTGCCGATCGATCCGCCGTCGCTCAACACCGATGGCTCGGTGACCGAGACGGCGCGCATGGGCCGCATCGATTCGCCGGCCGGCCGCAAGATGGCGGCGCTCGACGCCGAGAAAGCCGCCAAGCAGAAGGCCGAGGAGCAGAGGCTTGCCGCCATAGAGGCAGCCAGGCAGGCCAAGGAAGCCGCCAAGGCGCAGGCCCTGGCCGAAAAGGAAGCCGCCAAGGCCCAGAAAGAGGCGGCCAAGGCCGCCAAGGAAGCGCCCGTCGCCACCGCCACCATCGCAGCCCCCATGGAGGCCGCGCCTGAAGCTGAAACGCAGGCGGCGAGCGCCGACGAGAGCAGGGTCACCAGACTGAAGAACAAGCTGCTCGGCATGTTCGGCGGTTGAGGCTTTTCGCCAATGCATGTCACCCAAAGGTGCGTAGCGGTTTTGGGACAACGACATGCTTGAAAACAAGGTTTCCAAGCCTGCGACCGTCTACGACCTCAAGGGGCTGAACTGCCCTTTGCCTGTGCTGAAAGCAAAGAAACGGCTGGCCGGAATGCAGCCAGGCAGCCGGCTCTGGCTCGAAACCACCGACCCGCTGGCCGTCATCGACATCCCGGCATTCTGTTCCGACAGCGGCCACCATCTCGTCGAAACGGCGGCGGTGTCAGGCGGTCATCGCTTCCTGGTCGAGCGCGGCGAGCAGCAATCGTAGAGTTTACCGCCCCGCGATCGCCAGCGGATTGTTTTCCAGCGCCGCGCGGTCGGGCGTGTCGATCGACGGCCGGTTGGTGAACGCGGCGAACAGCCGACGCACATAGTCTTCCGGCATATCGAGCGTGATCAGCACTAGCCGCGTGCCGCGCTGGCCATCCGGCCAGGACGGCAATTGCACCGGCGGATGCAGGATCTTCTGCACGCCATGGATCACCAACGGCCGCGACGGGTCTTCGCTGAGCTCGATGACGCCCTTCATCCGCAGCAGACGCTCGCCATGTGCCGAGCGCAACAGGTCGAGAAACATCTCGATCGCTGAAAACGGCACCGGCCCGTCGTGGACCAGCGAATAGGAACGCACACGCTGATCGTGGCCGTGGTCATGCTCGTGATCATGGCCGTCATGATAATGATCATCATGATCATGCGCCTCGCCCAGCCAGCGCCGCACATCGGCGGATTTGGTCGCCGGATTGTAGAGACCGCAATCAAACAGCGCCGCCACGCCTGTCTTCGTGTCGGCAACGTCAAGCAAATCGGCGCCCGGATTGATCTGCCGCAGGCGCACCCGCAGCGTTTCCAATTCATGCGGGTCGGTGACCAGATCGGCCTTGCTGAGCACGATGCGGTCGGCAACCGCCACCTGCTTGACCGCTTCGACATGCGCGTCGAGCGTGGCCTTGCCATTGACCGCGTCGACCAGCGTGATGACGCCGTCGAGCCGGAAGGCCTGGACCAGCGCCGGATGCGCCATGATCGACTGCAGCACCGGCGCCGGATCGGCCAGCCCCGTGGTTTCGACGATGACGCGGGCCAGGCGGGCGATGCGGCCGGTCTGCAGCCGGTCGACCAGGTCGGCCAGCGTGTCGACCAGTTCGCCGCGCACCGTGCAGCACAGGCAGCCATCCGACAGCTGGATGATGCCGTCGGACGCCTGCTCGACCAGTAGATGGTCGATCGCCACTTCGCCGAATTCGTTGATGATGACCGCCGTGTCGGCAAGCGCGGGATCTTTCAGCAGCCGGTTGAGCAGTGTCGTCTTGCCGGCGCCGAGAAAACCGGTCAGCACCGAAACAGGGATCGGGAAGCTGCTCATCCGGCTAATTCGCAACCTTGACCGGCTGGTCGCCTTGCGCGGCGGGACCGGCAACGACCGGGCCTGTGCCGGCCGGCGCCGGCTGGTCGGGACGCCAGCTCGGGATCGGCACGTCGGCATATTCCTGGCCGCCCTGGTCGAGCATGGCCTTCGGCGCCGGACCGGTGGCGCCGCCGAGGCCGACGGCAACCAGCGTCGGCACATGGTCGAGCTTTTCCTGGTAGGGCGATTTCGGCACATCCTTGGCGGCAGCGGCGGCGGGCGGTGCCTCGGACTGCTCCGCCCGCGCCTTCTTCTTGCAGATCTCGTCCTGCATGTCGTTGGGCGACACGGTGTCACCATAAGGCGCTAGCGTGGCGATGGTGGCCGAACCGGCGGCCGGCGTGTCAAAACCCTGGTCGAGCAGTTTCGCCGCGGCCTCGGCACGGGTGATTGCCGACTTCTCGCCAAGCACGACCGCCACCAGCGTGCGCCCATTGCGGGTCGCCGAGCCGATCATGTTGAAGCCCGAGGGGCAGACGAAGCCCGTCTTCATGCCGTCGGCGCCGGGATACCGGCCAATCAGCAGATTGTAGTTCGGAATCGCCTTCTTGCCGACCGCAAGCCCTTCGATCGAGAACCACGGCGCATATTGCGGAAATTCACGCCGGATGGCCATCACCAGCACGGCGAGGTCGCGCGCCGTCGTGTACTGGTCCGGCGAATAGAGCCCGTTCGGATTGACGAAATGCGTGCCGTTCATGCCGAGCCTGGTCGCCTCGGCGTTCATCCGTTCGGCGAAGGCTGCCTGGGAGCCGCCGACATTCTCGCCGACGGCCATGGCGATGTCATTGGCCGACTTGACCAGCATCATCTTCAGCGCGTTGTCGAGCCGCATCACCGAGCCCGGCTTGAAGCCCATCTTGCTTGGCGGCTCGGCGGCCGAGTGTTTCGTCACCTTGATCGGCGAATCGAGCTGGACCTCGCCGGCCGCGATCGCCCGGAAGGTCACATAAGCGGTCATCAGCTTGCTCAGCGACGCCGGATACCAGCGCTTGAACGCATCCTGATGCTGCAGGATCTGGCCGTTGTTGAGGTCGAACACAACGACCGGATTGGCCTGCGCCGACCCGGCCAGGACCGACAGCACGATTGCGCCAGCCGAGAATAGTTTGAGGAAATGCCTGTGCCGCATGATCAAATCCGAAATCGCCTCTTGCCGTAGTCGCCCCTGGCTCCGTAAGATTTCGTTACGCGATCGCCAGCACGATGCAGTCCGACCCTCAAAAACCGAACTGCATCGTTGCGGTGCTATTTACTCTATGTGACGCCAACATGGCAAAGCGCCTGACGATCACAATTGCAAGGCAGCGGACAACACCCGCCTGTCCCAACAGCGAGATGGAACCATCATGCCAATCCTGAACCGTGCCGCCGAAATGCAGGACGAAGTTGCCGGCTGGCGCCAGCATCTGCACCAGACGCCGGAACTGAACTTCGATGTGTTCAAGACCGCCGCCTTCGTTACCGAGAAGCTGAAGGACTTCGGTTGCGACGACGTGGTGACCGGCCTCGGCAAGACCGGCGTGGTTGGCATCATCCGCGGCCGCCAGGGCGAAGGCCCCACCATCGGCCTGCGCGCCGACATGGATGCGCTGCCGCTCAACGAGATCTCCGGCAAGCCCTACGCTTCGACCATTCCCGGCAAGATGCATGCCTGCGGCCATGACGGCCATACGGCGATGCTTTTGGGTGCCGCGAAATACCTCGCCGAGACGCGCAACTTCACCGGCTCGGTGGCGGTGATCTTCCAGCCGGCCGAGGAAGGCGGCGGCGGCGGCAACGAGATGGTCAAGGACGGCATGATGGATCGTTTCGACATCTCCAAGGTGTTCGGCATGCACAACATGCCCGGCCTGCCTGTCGGGCAGTTCGCCATCCGCCCGGGCCCGATCATGGCGGCGACGGCCGAGTTCACCATCACCGTGCGTGGCAAGGGCGGCCATGCGGCGATGCCGCACGGCACCATCGACCCGATCGTCATCACCAGCCAGCTGGTCGGCGCCTTGCAGACGATCGCCTCGCGCAGCACCGATCCGGTCGAGGCCGTGGTGGTGTCGGTGACCAAGTTCCACGCCGGCGATGCCTACAACATCATCCCCGAGACGGCCGAAATCGCCGGTACCGTGCGTACCCTGCGCAAGGAAATCGCCAAAAAGTCCGAAGAGCGCATCCGCGCCATCTGCGACGGGCTGGCGACTGCGTTTGGCGCCAGGATCGAGGTCGATTATCAGGCGAATTACCCCGTGACCTTCAATCATGCGGAAGAGACGGTGTTTGCCAGCGATATCGCGGCCGGTGTCGCCGGCGATGCCCATGTGCACCGCGGCATCCAGCCGGTGATGGGCGGCGAGGATTTCTCCTACATGCTGGAAGCCCGCCCCGGCGCCTTCATCTTCATCGGCAATGGCGACACCGCCGGCCTCCACCACCCGGCCTACGACTTCAACGACGAGGTCATCCCGCACGGCATGAGCTATTGGGTGAAACTGGCGGAAACGGCACTCGCCGCCTGATGCCTGTCGCGCACGGGGCCGGCCGAATTGCGTTCGGCCGGCCTCTTGGCGAAACGATCCGAAGCGGCTATGTGTCTGGCCGCGTGGTCCCGTAGCTCAGTAGGATAGAGCGGCAGATTCCTAATCTGTAGGTCACAAGTTCGATTCTTGTCGGGATCACCACGCAACCTCTTGAAATCCTTTGCTAAATCGGCTTGGCCGAAATCGGCTGAAAGCTCGAATCTTGCCTGCCTTCACGTGGGACCAAGCTGGGACCAAGTATCAGGTCCTGATCCTTTGCCTCGCCTCCCTCTTTAGACATCGTGACGGCTTTCCGTTGGATGCCGCCCTTCCTGCCAAAACCTCCTGAGTTCGACCGTTCCGCACCGTTCTCTCTGCCTTCCTACGTCGGTCGGATGGTCTGGCAATGGACAAGCGCAAGCGTGCCTACGGCATCCAGCTAGCCCCTCCTGAATCCTTCCGCTCCCGACTTCCAGAACGGCCGCATGGGGCGGTCGAAGATGGAGGCCAAAATGGCAAAAAAGGAAACAGCAGCGGCACCGAAGAACTTCCCTTCCCACGGTGTCTTTGTAGTAGAGGGCGAAGGCGAAAAGGCCTTCTGGACCAAAGTCGGTGCAGCCTGGTCCCACAGCGACGGCGACGGCTTCAACGTCACCTTGACGGCGCTGCCGGTCAACGGCCGGATCGTCATCCGCGCCCGCAAGGAGGCGGGGGAATGATCCCCCTAATCCTCCTCTCGGAGCTCCTCGCCAACGGCTGCATGACAGCCCGAGGCAAGGAAGTCGACCACCGCCCCGTGGTCAAGATTTTCGACCCGCACGGATCGGCGACGTGGCTCCTGACGGAAGTCTCGCCAGCGAACCCTAAGATCGCCTTCGGCCTCGCCGATCTCGGCCAGGGGTGTCCCGAACTCGGCTATATCGACCTCAGCGAACTCGCCTATGTCCGGACGGCCATGGGCCTCCGGCTGGAAATCGATCGACACTTCCGGCCGACGAAAACCCTGTCTGAATACGCAGCCGATGCCCGGCATCGCGGCAGGATCGTCGCCTAGCGCGGCGATCCACCTTCTCCGCACATCATCTCAATTTGAGAATGTCACCGATCGGTGACATTCACTCCACCTGCTCTGCCTGTTGAATTGATGATGCGTCGACGATCTTAGGCAAGTTCTCCGCCAAGGCCAGCACAGTGGATGCCGCGCCTCTGGCGGCCATACGGCGAAAGTCATCCATGAACTCCCCTATGCCACTGTTTCCGGAGCCGTTGGCCGGATGCATACTGCGAAGCGCATGCTCGCAGCCTAACAGCAGAATGCGCATTCCGAGGATGTACTTCTCGGTAATGACATCGCGGGCAACGCCGTCCTTCGCCGCTTTTCGATATTTGATATGATAGACGTTGTCATAGTTGATCTTGTAGACGCTCTCCTTCCCGAGGTCCTGAATCAGGCCGCCGTCGGTCTCCGAGAAGTCCTCCGGCCATTCTTCGGTCTGGTAGCCGGGCACATCTCGGCCGTCCTTGGTCAAAAGAATAACGGCCGGCAATCCGTGGGTCGGGGCATCCTCCCCGTCGCCTGCTTTCTTATCCCCGCCGCTGACATCAGGCTTCGGCTTCGGCTTCGGCTTTACTTTATTCTCATCGTCTTCATCGACGGCGGCGACGATCAGCACCCTCACTTCCTCCGACACAACGGCCTCGGGCATTGCTTCGTCATGTAAAGCGATCCGAAATGTGAACGTGTCGTCGATGTCGACATCTTCCTTGCCCGGAGAAAGGTAAAGGGTCAGGCGACCGTCCTTCAGGTGCTCGCGCACGCCGAACTTCTTACGAATCTCTGGGTCGAGGATTACTCTGCCGGGATTGTCCGGCCTTTGCAGATAGTCGTTGGCCGCGTCCGTTCTTGCTCCCAGCGGCCGACTGCGCCCTAACGGAATCTCAACAGCGTTTTTCGCGATGCGTTCCTCCAACCGAATAAAGCTCGGGCTGTAGGATCCCTCGAATTCCTCGGCTGTTCCGCTCTCTTTTCCGCCAGTCTTGGACCCGCCGGAGGCAGGCAGCTTGATCGAAGGATCGCGGCTCGACAGCAGGCCGGCGAGGCTGGGATCCCTGTCGACAAGCTTCTGGAACAGCGAATTGCCCTCTGTCTTCGCGGCGCGTTCCAGCTCCTCGGAGGCAATCTTAGCCTGTAGGTCCTTCAGGGCCTGCGACTCTTTGATTGTCTTGGTGACCTCTTCGAGATAGCGCTCGCCATCGAGCGTATTGCTGATGTGCTCCCGATCGCCCTTCCAGACCTCGTTGTGTGCCGCGAATGTCAGATTACTGGCATCCACGATGAGGACAACGCGGTCTTTTAGGGCGGGAAATCCGCATGTGTTGGAAAGATAGCCACGGGTCTGCTTGTATTGCACCTGCCCGTTGACGGCGTGAAACACCCGGTTGTTGGAATTGTTCGGCTTGAGCCATCCAGGTATGTCCCGCTTCAACGGGATCGCACTGATACTCACCTCCCCCAGATTTGGGTACGAAAACTTGCCGACAAAAACCCTGTCTTCGCCCGAAGCTTCGTCTTCGCCTTCAAGCCCCTCTTCCTTATGAGAATTAAGGAGTAGGAATTCCATCCCGTAAAAAGGGCGTGGGTCGACCCCCAATGCCCGGTCCGGACCGCGCTTCGGATCTGGCTTCTGCCTGAGGTCAAGGATACGGAAAGGCAGGATGGTCTCGACCAAGTTCTCGTTTAGTGCATCGCGCGAACCGCGGAAGCTGAGGAACCTAGACCCGACCTGGTAGTCGTAGAGCTTTACGATCGTGCCGGCATTCAAATGCATGCGGTCGTAGCGCTTCTTCTCAATCGTATGGTAGGGATACAGCTCCTCAGCATCGAACCTTGCGATCTTGCCGCCTGGCATGACGAAATACTCCGCCACAGGCATGCGATCGGGATCGGTTGGCCGACGGCGCATGATGGTCCATCCCCATGGACCCGACTTATCGAAACGGCGGGACACGATGAGCTTGAACCAGCGACGGCCGCAATAGCGAAGCACGCCGGAGGAGCCCATGTTGAACTTGCCCTGGACGAAATTGATCGATTTCTTGTTGCCTGCGCTCAGCGACAGAAAAGTGGTTTCAAACTCGTCCGGGTGCTGGCCTTCACCGTTGTCGGCGAATGAATAGCAGGGCAAACCTTCCGCCTTCGACTTCGCACCTGTGATACCGATGGCGAGATTGTTCTGTGCAAACTGCTTGAGCCACGGATCGTTAGGCCCGAGATTCACGAGCTTTCCGCCGTGCATCTTGTGAACGAGCTGGTCGACCGCTTGGTACATGGTGGCGGGGGCTTTTTTGCCTTTCGGATCGATGCCCTTGAGGTAAGCGTGTTTCAGGAGCACGGCATCGACCATGTTGGTCATCAGTTCGGTCAATGCCTTGCCGCCGTCCGATGCCTGGTTGGAAGTAACGTTGAAATTGGTTTCGCGGCCGTCAAGCGGCCTCCAGTTTTTGGAGTCCCGCATCTCCGGGATTGAAGCAAGAATGTTTTCGACCTCGAGTTCGGACTCGGCAGCCAGAAGTGACAGACAGACTTTTTTGGAATCCATAAATTTACCCCCTATTCCAACGTGAATTTGGTCGCCCCGTTTCTCTTTCCGGAGAGCTCAAAGCGTTTCCGACAAACGTTGATCTCTTCGTTCAGAGCTCTAAAAATCTTCGTAATATCCTCATCTGTGTAGTCGTAGTTCGATCGATTCGCGAGATTCCCGATCAGCTGGATATCCTTAAGCGCCTTGGTAACGCGGTTGGATGCCAGTCGTATGAATTTCGCCCTGTCTTCTTCTCGTACCAATTTCGCTCTCCATGCAAGCGGCGGCAGTAGATATGACAAATGTACGATATTGAAAAGCGATATGTTGCACCGCTGGGTAGATGGAATGCCCCGTGCTACGGCTTTTGGATGATCGACACTCCGCTAAACGATTGTGAATCCAACGAAATTTCCCCGCGCGGCCATTGACTGCAATCCGATGATGAGTATGATTAAATATATTCACGGAGATTCGTGTGTCGAGCGAGAAGACCTACTCTACGGACGGGGCCGCAAAGGAGTTGGGAATCTCGAAGAGCACCCTGCTGCGCTGGTTCCGGGAAAAGAGAATCGATGATGTGAAGCGCGACAGAAATGGTTGGCGTGTGTTCACGCCTGCCGATGTCAAGCGCATCAGGAAGGTGCTGTGATGAGTGTTTCGGTCGGCAAGAAAGACGAGCGAAAGGCGGCAAAGATGCCGAATTTTCTCGCAGTCGATTTTTTTTGCGGCGCCGGGGGAACGACGCGCGGTCTGATCGATGCTGGCGGTTACGTGATTGCCGGGATCGACAAGGACAATCGTTGCGGCCTCACGTACGCAGAGAACAATTTCAACGAATCGGTCGACCATTCAAACTCACGGTTCCTTCACTACGACGTTTTCCCTGCAACCGAGGATTACCCAGGCGGGCAGCAGGCAGAACTATGCTCGGAACTTGATTCGCTGCTGGGCTACTATCGGTCGAAAGCTCCAGCCACTCCGCTGCTTTTTGCCATTTGCGCGCCCTGTCAGCCGTTCACCCGCCTCTCTAGGAAGAAACTGAGCGAGAAGCGTCGAATGGGAAGGGAGAAGGACCGCAGCCTGCTGACGGAAGCCGCCGAATATGTCGACCGCTATAAGCCTGAAATGGTGTTGTCCGAGAATGTTGCAGGTATCAAGGATGCCAAGTACGGAGGCATCTGGGACGATTTCAGGGTGCGCCTGGATCAACTGGGCTACGTGACCGGCTCAAAGGTGGTCTGCACTTCGAACTTCGGCATCCCTCAATTCCGCAAACGCTCGATTCTAATCGCCGTTCGACGCGACCTTGTCCGTGAGGAGCGTTTCGCCGATATCATGGAAACCGAGTTGTTGGTGCCGGATTCAGATCCGAACGAAACTCTGGTTTCGGTATCCCGTGCGATCGGACACTTGCCCCCTATGGCCGCTGGCGAAGTCCATCCGGAAATCCCCAACCATAAGGCTCGTTCGCTGAGTGAGCTGAACCTCAAGCGTCTATCTTCCGCCAAGCCTGGGGAGTCGAATGCCTACATGGCGAACACCCAATATGGCGACCTTACGCTCGACTGCCACCGCAAGGTAAATGAGCGCCTCAACGACCGCTGCTTCAGCGATGTCTATACCCGTATGCATCCGGATCGACCGTCGCCGACGATCACGACGAAGTGCCACAGCATTTCAAATGGACGATTTGGGCACTTCGATACCAACCAAGTTCGCGGAATTTCCCTCCGGGAAGCAGCGATCCTGCAATCATTCCCAGATGAATACGTTTTCTATCCGACGGAGCAGATCGAGCCCGTTGCTCGCATGATCGGAAATGCGGTCCCGCCTAAGCTCGCTCGCTATTTTGCCGGGTACCTGGTCAATTCGATAGAATCGTCGCGCGTCCGCTGACATCTGCCAAGTCTGACAGAAGGGCATCGGTGTCGGCTTCGAGCCGACATTCCCATACGGTCACTACGCGCCAGCCTGCCGCCGTCAGGGCCTCCGAGTTGCGTCGATCGCGGCCCATGGTTCTCTCGATCTTCTCTGCCCAGAATTCTTTGTTCGAGGACGGGCGCCTGCCGCGCCTGCAATCGTGACCGTGCCAGAAGCAGCCGTTTATGAATACCGCAGTCCAGTATTTCGGCAGGACGATATCTGGTCGGCCGGGCAGATCTTTCCGATGAAGGCGGAATCGATAGCCTGAGGCGTGCAGGATCCGTCGAACATAAAGCTCGGGACGCGTGTCCCTGCCTCGTACCAGGCTCATTATTCGCGAGCGGACTTCTGTGGAAACGCTGTCGACCATAGGTAGAGAATATTGCCAGCTTTGATCCAATAGAAGGCTCCCACCATAGAGAGTGGTGAGGGCGGATTCATCCTTGAAGTTCCATGACCCGAATCCGTCCAGTTTCGGCAACGCCCCGTCGGTCTTTCATATGGACCGCTCGTCGGGGTGTGTCGGTCCCGGTTCCCCGTTCCGGGCGCTATGCTGAACCTCCTGCGGCGCACCTGTTAACCGAGCTCGCCGGCCGCGAATTGGCCTCCGGCACCGATCCGACATTGTTCCCGTTCCGGATGTCTCGGCACCTCCACTTTATACGCTGCACTTTTTACATGGGGTCGTCGGCGCATCCTTCCGTGACCTGATACCCACGGCGACCCGAGAATCGCGACGGATGACCCCTTTGAGCGCGACAGATTATTGCGCGAAGGCCGAAATCAGGCCGATTCCGCCTGGTCATGCCCGTCGACGCACTCGGATGAAAAAACCCGCCTCCGAAGAAGCGGGCTTTCCCTTTCACGGTCATCGCGTCCCCGCTGCACCGTAGGCCAATGGTGCCGCACGGCGGTGCCTTGCACAAGGGCTTTCCCTTTCTTCGTATCCCGGGGGAGACAAGCCCCGAAGGGGCGCGTCGGGGCAGCGCCCCATGAGCCTACACCTACGCTGCCACCGCCTCGACATCGACCGAGGCGACCACCTTCGCATTGCTCCGCTTCGGCTGCGCCTGCCATTCGCGATACAGGCGCAGCGCGGCCCGCAGATCCGACCGCATTGCTACTGACAGGTTCGAGAATCCTTCGACGGCTTCCAGGGCCGCCAGTTCCATCACCAGATCCGCAAATGTCCGCCCGCCTAGCAGGCGTCGCGCGCGGTTCACCCGGCTCTTGGCATTCCTGACGGCCTGCTTCGAGAAGCCCCGCGACCGCCGTAGCCACTCCCCGAACCGTCCCTGAATCTCCGGAATGCTCTCGCCCGCTTCCCTCGCCAGAATAACCCGCCCGATCGCCATCGCCAGCGGTGCCGGAACCGCGTTGGCGATCATTTGGTCGATGTCGCGCGAGCATGCGTCAGACCAGTCCCACGAGGCAGGGAAACCCTGAATCCTTGCAACCTGGTCCTGTGTCAGGACGGCGGCCTGCCAGGCTGGGACAGGATCGGCATGATGCGGATTCGCGAGATATTTCGGCCGAGGCCGCTCCCGCGTGGTGCGGATGACCGACGGCGCGGGCTCGTCCAGCATCCGGACACCGCGCCCTTCATAGTACGGTCGGGTGAAGAACGCGCCGACGGCAGCGAGCGTCGCGTCGGCTGGGTGCGGCTTATAGCTCGCAGGCATCGGACGTCGGGAAGACCCTCGCATCGTCGGCGCGGGATCGTCAGCGCTCCAAATCCCCCGCTTTTTCGGCATGCGCGGATGCGCGTAGAAGGCATCGCCGAGTGCGTCCCCAAGCATGTCCCTCACGGTCATCGGCCGAGGCGACCGCGCAGCCGCCAGGCTGGACTCAAGGAAGCCATCCGCTTCACCAAGGCGACCGATGATGAACAAACGCTTGCGCGACTGCGGCACCCCGTAGAAGGAGGCATCCAACTTTGCTTCCGTCAAGCCGTACCCTGCCCGAACGAGCATCGCGCGGGCATCCGCCCATGCCTTCGACGTAGCCGCCTGCGGAACGTTCTCCATGAGAAACCATGCGGGACGCGCGATGCAGACCAGCATGCCGAAGGCCCTTGTCAGCCCCGCGCGCTCGCCCTCGACGCGCTCGCCGGCAGCAGAGAAATCCTGACAGGGAGGCCCGCCGCAGATGATGTCGGGAGACAGTGCCGCGATCATGGGCCCGACCCTGAAAATGTCTTTCAGGTCCACGTGCCAAACATATCGGCCGACGTTTCTCCGATACGTCTCGACCGCCACGTCCCAGAAGTCATACGCCTGCACGATATCAAAACCCGCCTGACGCAGCCCGAGCGACATGCCGCCCGCGCCAGCAAAAAGTTCAACTGCCCGCACCCTGAAGAGCCCCTGTTCCCGCAGCCTATTCCTCAGTTACGGAATCGACGGTTGAAAAGTCGTGAAGATCAAGCTTGATGGCCCGCTGTCCACCCATGCAGATGAAGGCTGGATCGCGGACAATGGAGGAGAGCGACGATGAGCAATGCGGCTCGGGCGGTTTTGGCGGACTGTCGCATCGCCTTGGAAATGCTTGACCTGGAGCAGGATCAAGATCGGTGGCGAGTGCACTGGGCCGGCGCGGTCGCGCTCATCCGCGCCGTAGGCCATGTGCTGGACAAGGTTGATGGGCAGCAGCCGCAAATCAAGGCAGCGGCGAAAGCGGCTTTCGTACGCTGGAAGAGCGACGAGCCAGACCACGCGATCTTCCGCGACTTCATAGAAGCCGAGCGGAACAACATCCTCAAGCGATATGAATCGAAGGTGCATCCTTTGTCGGATGTCCCTGTCGCCATCATTTTGACCCTCGTTAATCCGGAGACCGGCGAGACCAAGCAGGTCGCTATCGACGAGTTGTTTGATGAGAACATTTTCAAGCCCATGGTTGAGGGCTTCGGCCAAGGCGACGATGCGCGAGACATCTATCGTGAAGCCATCGCGTGGTGGGAGCGGGAACTAGATTCCGTCGATAGGATCGCGGTCACGGCCACACGGCAGCCGTGAGAGGTCACCGCTTTCGGATGCCGAGATCGGCCGATGCGGTTGGCAACGCCTAATTTAGGCGGTGCTGAGAATCCGGTGACGCGACTTCAGCGGATTCACTGCGACTTGATTCGCTCACCGGCCGGAATTCCGACCACCCGTCCGTTCATCCCCGGGGAGGAACAGGTGAGCGGTCAGATAGTCGATCATCGCCGAAGACTGGCTACCCGCGCGGAAGCGGCGTTGCTCCTCGAAGTCGAGGGACGGCATCATGTGGATGAGCTGGCCCTCGCGGTACAGGGAAAGCACCGCCTCCGGATCAAGACCTCCGGACCGTTGACCGGCTAATGTGCTTCCCGCCTCGATTGCCGCGCCGATCATGACATCGGCCAGCTGGATCGCAGGACTGGTCTTGGAATCCACCTGGGACACCTTGGCCAGCTTCAGCGGAAATTTGAAGCTGGCGATCTCGCTGACGCGGAACTCGACCTCGGCATCATAGTCGATGAACCTCTGGATCAGGGTGTGATACGTCGCCAAGTTTTTGGACTGGTCGTGCTCTACGCGGTACGGCCCCTCGGACATCACCTCCATGCGACTAATCAGCGACTGCAGCACCACTAGAGCCGCGTCGGTGTCTAGGCCGGGGGTGGCGATGGCCTGCAGGCACTCGGGCGCCGCGAATGCGCCGAGGGGTCCCAAGATTTCTTCGAGTGCTCGCCAGTTCGTCCGACGCACCGCTTGGACTAGATAGCCTAGGGCCTCGGGAGACTTCTCTTTCACCGCGCGCTGGAACGCCGCGAGCATGGTGTCGTAACCGATCGGACTCAGGAATGTGGGTCCGGTGCGGTAAAGCAATGACGCCATCCCGTAGTTTCGGCCATCCTCGTAGAGGTCGAAGTCACGTTCGTAGTAGAAGGGCTCGACGGCGTAGTCGATGAACATCAGCGCCAGGAGGTAGCGCTTGTCGCAGACATAGGTCACGCACTTGAACTGGGTGTGCAGGTCGCGCAGCAACCCTAGAAGACGGGGGTGATTGGCGACACGTCGCGACAGCGCGCGATACTTAAGCTCGGATGCCTGTAACTTCGGGAAGTGCTCCCTGATCAGATGACCGGCGTCGTCGTCACTGATGGCAATGGCGGATGCGCCCTGGAAGCGTTGGTCAACATTGAGCAGGTCAAACCCTGTGTACCCGCTCTCGTCGATTCGGAAGCACTCCATTTCGACCTTCCTCCAGTCCCGTACGACGTCGTGGTCAAGGCATCAGTGTCTCACCAATCGAGCTTGAGTGGAAACTGTCGCCGTGCACCGATTCTCGTGATTGATCGGGATATGATCCGATTGGCCGATCCCGGCAAAACGCTACCAGGGGGCAGCGGGCGGCGGCGGTTGAAATTGGGTGAATTTCAAATTGCGAATCCACTGGCGGTTGCATATGTCCGAGCCGTATCCCGACAGCAGGAGGAGTAGCATTATGAAGGCCGAGGAAATCCCAGCGTTTGTTCAGGATGTCATCGATGCCGGGTGTGACATCCGTGCGATCGGACATAAGGGATACGTCATCGGGGACGCGGATCTATCCGAAGCCGAGTACAGGGCCGCTCGTCCAAAGCTCGCTCGAATCAAGCGCGTCTATGGGGACCGGGATCACTTGCTCGGCGACATCGTCGCTTACCTGCGCACGCTAGGCCGATATATTGAGATTGGAAATTCCTCTGTTCATTGAACAGGGGCTTGACCCGTGCGCCGCCCGCTATGACCATTGATGTCAGCGCATGAAAAAACCCCCATCAACGGCTGCCAGGCCTCCGGGGGTTTTCACGAGAACAGGACGATGATCAGATCAGCCCCCGCCAAAGTCAATAGCCGACAGGCCCGCTCCAGGTGAGCGGCTGGCTGGGTTTCTCCCCAGCCAGGACATCGCCGAAATCTCAGCCAGAGTGTCAACAATTAGATATATCAGGGCGGCCGAAGCTTCCCGGCATCGGCAGCCGCATCCGCGCGCTGCATGCTGCTGTCGGGGCTCGCGGTCCCGCCTCTGGGGTGGCGGCAGCCGAGCAGTCGACGTCGACCAAGGCGGAAGCCCTCGCCGTCGTCGGCGGAGCCTCGACATCCTTCCGGCTGTTCGACCAGGTTCCCGAAAACGCCTTCATCGACATCCATGGCGGACCCGAAGAGCGTATCCGTTCGGCCGTTTCCGTTGTCCCTGCCGGGGCAGAATCCGACCGCCGCGAGGCGGCTTCAGCGGTCGGCGCAGCCGGCCGCCTCGGGAGCGGAGGAGCTACGGTTCCACGAAGGGGAATAGTTGCTCCTCAAAGAGGTCTGCCACTCCCCCTTTCTTCTCTTCCTTCCGAAACCGAAGAAGTCGAAGAAACAGAGGCCTACCGTGTTTCTCCCGGCCCCCGCCGCTGGGATCTCCTGCACAAGATTCAGAGGCTTTGCCGTCCTTCCGATCCGCTGGAGAGAGGCCCTGCCGTCTGCGGCTGTGGACGTCCCGCCCAGGATGCCGATTCCGTCAACATCCACCTCCGCCCCGGAACGGGCGGCAAGGTCCGCGCTGGCGTGTCCGGAGTCTACCGCTGCGGCTCGCCATGGCTCTGCCCGACATGCGCCGCGAAAAAGGCTTTCGAGCGAGCCGAGCGTGTCGGCCGCGTCGCCTCCGCGACCTACGAGCGCGGCGGCCAGGTCGCTCTTGTGGTCCTTACGGCCTCTCATGACCTTGGAACGACGCTTGAGCGCGGCAAGCGACGGATTCAGACCGCCAGCGGCCTCGCCCGGAAGGGGCGGGCATGGGTCGAAGCCTGCGACCACTTCGGCATCCTCGGCGTCGTCGTCGGGCAAGAGGTCACCTACAGTCGGGAAAACGGCTGGCACTATCATCAGCACCTCAACATCGTCTGCGACGGTCCCACGGATGAGGAGGCAGCCCGCGCTGGTGGCGATAGGGATGCCCTGGACGAGCTTGTGAAGACCCGTGCGCAAGAGGCGGGCGAATACGTCGCGGCTGCCTACAAACGCCACATCCGCGCCCATGGCGGGAAGGTTTCGGACAAGCACGGCTGCCATGTCCGCGTTGCCCACGATGCCGACGACGCAGCCGACTACACGTCGAAAGGCAGCATGGCCTGGGAAGTCGCCGGAGGTCATAAGACCGAAACCAGGGCGGACGGGTCGATGACGCCGTGGGACATTGCCGAGGCCGCTGCGGCGGGCGACAAATTCCTCTATGCCCGGTGGAAGGAATACGAGGAGGCGATGCCGGGAACCCGCTCCTGTGTCGTTTCGCCGAGGCTGGCGAAGGTGCTGGAGATCGAGGCTGCTGCCGATGCCGAGGAAGGCGAGCAGGTCATCCACGAATCCGATGAAATCGTCGGCCAGGTCGATGCGCCTGTCTGGTCGCGCTGGATGCGTCACGGCCTTGCCGGGACGTTCCTCGGCCGCGTCGAGGAACGGGGAGAGATCGGGTTTGGCGATGCGGTCGATGAGACGCAGAGCGATGCAGACCGCATAGAGAAAGCCTATGCCGCCCGCGACAAGGAAAAGGAGCGCCAGCGGCAAGCGGGTGTCACAGACCGTCAGGCCGGGCAGCTCAAGCGCCTCGCGATCGAGGCCGCCGACCGCTTGCAGGAAGGCGGCGGGCTTGGGAGCCGTGCCCGCCTTCGTCTTGTAATCGACGGCATCGCTGCCGAGAACCCGGCCCTGCCGCGCCTGGACGAAGGATCGGTCATCGCCGCGACTACATCGGCAGCCAGTGCCGACCGGGAGAATGCGAGACTCATGCAGAAAATCGCCGACATGCTCGGCGGCACTATCATTTGACTCCAATTTCTTCTGCTCCGCGTCGGGCCATCCATCTCCTGCCGCAGCGCCCTTTTATGACCAGAGCAGAAGCCGCCCGTGCGGTCGGCGCTGCGCGCCTCAAAGGGAAATTTCCCCGCTTTTCCTAAGTGAAAAGCTCCTCGCGGCCGGGGCTGAAGCCCCTCCAAATTTTCCTTTGCCCTCCCGTCCGCCTCCCGCTCTTTTCCGGTCAAGGGCGCAGCGGCATACGATGGATGGCATCAAATCGGGGGCTCGTTTTCCCCATGCCTGACGGCAAAGGGGAAACAAGAAGGCAGGAAAGAGGGGCGAACGGCACCGCTGGATGGGCAGCGGCCTCCGGCCTTCGTCGTCGTGACCGGCTGATGCCCTTCTCGCCTTCGCCTGGGCCGCCTCCCGCGTTCGGTTGCCTTCCGGACACGCCGCAACTTTTTTCGCGTGCGCCGGGAACCAACTCGATTCTGGATACATAGTGTCTCGCGGGATGGAAAACATAAATTGTTGACAACGCGGAGAGTTAATTGGTGTGAACCAGTTCAATAAGACAGTTCCGCTGTCGCATTGAATTGTTGACATTAATTTACATTGGAATCTTTTTCTCCGCCTCGTGAAAATAAGCAGATCTATTTCGCAGTTTATCCTTGCGCTACGCAGAAGATGAACTCAACATATATGTATGAGCAGCACGAATTGGTCGGCTGCTTCTGGAACAAAGGATATGGAAATCATGACTGTTAAGCTCACAAACATCCGCATCGAACGCGCCTACGACCTTGGCGGCATCGACCAGCACGAGGATGTCGTCCTTTTCGACATCAACGGCCTTTCCTCGCTCGAATACCTGGACGGTGACGAACTGGGCGACCTGAATGACAGCAACCTCCGCAACTACCTGGACCACGACGAGGCGGACGAGATCAGGGAAAGGCTGGCCGCATGGCTGGCTGGCCCCTCGCACAAGGTCCGCTGGGTGCGCGCCGATGGACAGGGCGAATACACGGGCTGGGAAGTCCCCCACGGCGGCGACGTCGAAGCCGTCAAGGCGGAATGCCTCCGCGAAGTCCTCGACCAGTGCGGCACGGATGAAGATCGCGAGGGCATCCTCGCCGGAACGATCGAGGCCACTCCCGTAGCAGCCTGACCGGAAACCGGAGGCAACCGCCTCCGGCCTTCCCCCGAGCCGTCGCTAGCGACCGCTCCAGCGAGGGCCGAAAGCCGAGCGGCAGAGAGGAATGAGCATGTACGCAATCATCGAACGACGGGAATTTTACGGCCCGAAATACGTCCGCCAGCTTCTCACCGACCCCGTGGGGCGGCCTGAAATCTTCGCCGACCAGGAAGCCGCAAAGTCGGAGATCAGGGAGTTGGACAGCGCGGTCTACTACCTTTCTCACAACGAGAGCGACCGACCGGCCTACACCGTCCACAGAGTGGACCGTCTCGTCCGCCGCTTCCGCGAGCAGATCGCCGACGCAGCTTGAAACGGAAACCGGAGGCGTTGCCTCCGGAGAGGGCCGAAAGCCTCCGGTGACAGTTCCCCTTGAGGGGTCGGGCATCCCGCCCACGACAGACAAGGAGAGTGACATGGAAGACTGGCTGAGAAAACAGGAAGGCCTCGCCGCTGGCGAGCGTGAGCGCGATCATGAACGGTGGCTGCACTCTGAATCGATAACGCGGAGCCTTCACGCTCTTTGTAAGGAACGGGCGGACTGCGGCCCGCGCTCAAAGCGCGGTGTCCGACTTGATGTCGAGATCGCCGAGGCTCGCACTGCCCTAGAGATTTTGGGATTCTGACACGGAAACCGGGGCATCGCCCCGGCCTTCCCCCGAGGGCATCCCGCGATGCCTTCCGGAGAGGGCCGAAAGCCTGGAAACGAGGAGAACGAAGATGCGGAAATTTTGGAAAACATCGCCGGAGTGGCAGCGCAAGCAGGAACTTGGCGCTGCGCTGGATGCCGCGACAGAGGCGATGGATAAGGCGGGGCAAGAGGTTCTTTCCTGTCTCCGCTTCGGGGACCTGGACACGGAATACGGCAAGAAGCGCCGTGAGGCCTACTTGCTTGCCGGCGAGACGTACGGAGATGCGTTTTCGGCATGGGACGTAGCTTGTGGAATCTTCGAGGCCTCCGACGCAAGCCAAGCCAAGGCCCGCTACTTTGCCGACCCGATCGGAGCGACGGTGACAGAAGGTGAGGCAGCATGAGGCAGTATCTCGACACCTACGCCAACGGGCTGCCGTGGGCGACGATCAGCGGCGTTCCGGTCTACCGGATTTGGAAGCATGGGAGGATACCCCTTTGGTTTTGGCGGTCGTTCGATGCACATGCTGCCGATGGCATCATCAACGACAGGGAGTTCGATATCCGGAAGCTTCCTGGAGGCCGCGAGCCCATGTCGTTCGCGGAGATGGAGGAAGTCATCGGAAAGGCCCTGGAAGCGGGCATCCTGCGTCCAGAAAGGAGGACAGCATGAACACGAACGCGCCCCGTAGCCGTGGCGGACGCCCGCCCTTCGGCGGTAGTCCCGAGGCCGCAGCCGCAGACCGCGATCGGCGTCGCGACGAGTACGTTGACCTTCGGAGCCGCCTGGCGATGTCGCGGGCAGCGTTGGCGAGACTGCTTGGCCTGAGCGTCGGGACCGTCGGCTTGTATCCCGCGCGGACGAGCCGGACGACGGCACCGACCGACGCGACCCTCGCCCTGATGCGCGCCGAGCTTCTCCGCCGTGCCCGTCAGACGGTTGAGGAGGCGGAAATGCGGGCGGAGATCGAACGCGATTTGGCTGTCCATGAAGCCCGCTGGCATGTCGAAAAATATGCCAGCGAAGCCGAAAATATGGAGGACGCAGCATGAGCACGGCGACCCCTGAGACTATCGATGTCGACCTCGTGGCCTTCGAACTCCTGACCCGGATTCGGATGGTAGAGGCAGCCGCGGATCTCGCCATCGAATCCGGGGAGGCCGTCCGCCAGCGGTATGACATCGCATTCAACTGGTGGCGGGTTTTCGCCAACGCGCTGGAACGTGACCGGCACACGGCGAGAGGCTTCTAGCCCATGAGCTTCGGCGTTTTCTGGATGCCGGAGCCGACCGACTTCCCACTTTCAACACAAGGAGACTGACATGGACCTTTACATCGAATCTGACGGAGACTGCCAGAACTGCCCTCGCTTGTCGGTGCTGCACGATAGCATGCGCTTTGCGATGGCCCGCGCAGGACATGGCGACGCGATCAGCCTCGAAAACTCTCTAGAAAAGGTCGCCGACCAGGTATGCGTCGGGTGCTCGCGCGAGGAGCCCGTAGCTACGATCACCGAAAGCGATGCCGTGATCAACCTGTTCCCCGGCGCCAGGGCGGCATAGGAGTACGTTATGCCACTGATTTCCCTCCCCATGTCCGCCGCTGCCTGGTCGATCCTGCTCGCCGTCAGCGTCGCGCTCGCCGCTGCCGGAACGGAATATCTCGATCGCCCGATTTTCGAGGGCGATCACTGGTCGAACGACATCGCAGCTGCCGTGATGTGGTCCGGCCGAGCGGGAGTCCTCTTCCTGCTTTGCGCCTTCGTCGGCAGGGTGGTCGTCGCCTGAATCCCGCCTGAGACCATAGCGGATTCGTCCGCTGCGGTTTTTGCCGCCCAGGATGGCCGTCCGCTAATGCGGCGGGCGCTGCGTGAAAGTCATGCCCCCGACACTGACACCGCTGACGACACCACCGACGCTGCTCCCGACGGCGGCATCCCGATCTGGCTTCGTCCAGCCGGGAAGGACGGCAACCCCACCCCACTCGTCCAGGCAGCCGTACGATGCGGGATCCAAGTACGCTTCAAAGCCGTAGCTGTCCGGCAAGAGCGATGCGTCATAGTAAATGAGAACACCGAGGGAGCCGCCGCCGTCCGGCTCGGTGTAGATCGTATCGACATCGATCTTGAGCGCGATCGATGCGCCGACCAGGTGCGCCAGCGTGGCAGCCGATGTAGTCGGCGCGGCGGGGCAGAACAGGTGCCAGCCATTGCTGATCTCGATGTCGATATACTGCGTCTGTCCTGGCTCACCGTCGTCGTTCGGCTCTCCTTCGTCCCCGCCGTTGTCGGGAGTGCCGATGTCGGCGTCGACAGGCAGGACGAGGCCCGCGCGATAGCGGAAGATGAACCGCGGATCTTGCGCCCAGGCAGCGCCGGCGCTGGACATGAGTACCGTTCCGGCAAGTGTCGCCGCGACGAATTTCCTGAGCATGAGCCTTCCCCCTGTGTCGATCTTTCGATGGTGAGCTCTTCCGCAGCAGGGCACAAAGCCCCATTCTTTCTGCCGTTCCGAACATCCCGTTGAGATCGGGATTCCTGCCGCCTCCGGCCTCGCCAGGGGCCGTTATGCGCGTTCCTGGTCGGGTGGACGGTCGCGCCCATGGCCGAGCGCTGCGCGTCCCTTTCAGGGAGCCAGGGCTCGCCCGTTTCCCCTTCCCTTGTCGTCTCGCACGGCCTCGCGGAGGCCCAAGGAGACAGGCAGATGATCCCGAAAGCTCAGCAAGAATTGATGCTCGAAAATGGCAGGAACAGCGAGGAAAGCGGCGGCCGACTACATCGACTGCCCGTAGTCAAAATCGTCTCGCTTGATACAGGAGCGGAATGGCTGCTCTCTGAAATATCGCCGCAGAATCACGCCCTGGCCTTCGGCGTTTTCCTTCCGACGGACGGCTCGCTCCCCTTGCTCGGCTGGGTGTCGATCCCGGAGCTCTGTTTCAACCGCTCCCGAGCGGGGAGGCTGCTCGACGTCGATACCGACTTCAAACCCTCGCGGGCGATCTCGGAGGTAGCGCCCGAGATAAGGTTCGTCGGGAAGATCCCGTCGCGGCCATGAAGAAGAATGGGCGGTCACCGGCCGCCCCCTCTTTCTCCATTCGGAGGCCAGCCGCAAGCTCGGGTACGCTGCGCTGCGATGCTTCTCGTCAGTCAAAAACCTGTCGGTAGAGGCAGCCGAAAAAGCTGCCCACTCTTGTTGCGAGAAAGCCGCTTATCGCTGCCTGTCCGCTGTAGGCGGAAGTTAGCTATGATGCCGTCTGGTTCCCGAGACGGTTACAAACTTCTGTGAATTGCAATAGCGTTGGCTCCGACTAGGAGGGGCGACATGGATCTGAGCGCTTGGCACTACTTTCTGTCTCTTGAGCGCGACTTTGAGCGCACCATCAACTTCGTGGAGCTAGCTTCAGCAAACAGCATTGCCTACTCGCAAGAGTACGCGAAACTGTTGCTTTTGATCGGGAGCGAGGTGGACATCACAGCGAAAGTTCTATGCCGCGATGTCAACACGTCCTCCAATGCTGCTACCATCGTCGATTACCAACAGGATATCTGTTCCGCGTTTCCGGGTATGCACACCATCGAGATAGCGATCTCCCGCTATCAAATGGCAATCCAGCCATGGAGCAGTTGGGGTGACGTTTCGCCAGAGTCACCGGGTTGGTGGAAAGCCTACAATAAGGTGAAGCATCATCGTGACACTGACTTCCCAAAGGCGAACCAAGGAAACGTAGTATCCGCCCTATGCGGTCTCCTGGCGTTGCACCTCTATCTCCACCGAAGCACAGACCATTTGCAGCCTTATCCAAAGCTGCTGGAGTACTCGTTCCCTGAGACCCTGGTCGTCGGTGGGAGCAAAGCCCTTCCCGGCATCAATCCTTCTGCTTGACACCGTCCAATCCTCGCTGATCTCTTCGAGGCTGATAGGCCCTGCGAGAAAATCCGATCAAAACCTGGGCTCTTGCCTCGGCGGGTACTAAAATCATGCTGGAAGATGCCTGTCCGGCCGTCTTGCTCGCAAGGGGCCCGTGGTTCGGCCGAGGCCTGTACCCGCGCCAGCCCCTTGTAGCGACGTTCCTGACAGGCTGAAAGAGGCAGATTTTAATACCAGCCGAGGAGGCAAAAATGCGTGGATTTCAAGCTCTGGTTTTCGTCGGTGCGTTCGCGAATGTCGCCTTCTTCGGCGGCTGCCTCGCATACCTTGGCGTTCGCTACCTCGCGGGCTTCTAAGACTTCAAAATCCGACATCACCGACCACCAAGAAAAGGCCCCGAAATCGGGGCCTTTTCCATGTCACGTCTTCTTTTGTCCGATACCGCCGTAAGGGTGGTCGTTTCCCTTTCCACCGCTCGGCTTCGGGGTCTTCGATGGGAGGGCGAGCTTGCCGACGTTGCCAGCGCCGCGTGCCTGACTCAGTACCGCCGCAGCACCCATAGCTGCCCCCTCGACGCCGCCACGGTCGCCCATCTTGCCCGCGCCGGGAACGCCGAACCACTCGCCGATACGGTCGGGGAGATCGGAGCACATGCCCGCCAGGTGGACGGCCAGAAACCATTGCAGGAAGGTCTTGATGGTCAGCAGGATGAGCAGCGCGCCCAGCCCCGTCGCGGCTCCTCCGGTCTGTCCGTAGAAGGCGGTGGGGAGCAGCTTGTCGAGCGTCCCGTATGCGATGGCGAGCAGGAGGTACGAGGCGCACAGGGCTAGGACGATCAGCACAGGGCGGAGCGTAATGTTGAACAGTAGCATTCCGCCCGTCCGCTGCTGCTGCGCGATGAGTTCGTCGCCGTCCATCCTGATCCAAACGAAAGCCCAGCAAATCAGAGCTATGGATGCCTCCAGGATCGCCCCGCCCCACTTTATCGCGCCGATGAAGACGAACACGAACGGGAGCAGCGGCAGCACGTAGGCCCGCACTGCTCCGAGCAGCCAAAGGACGACCGTGGGAACCCAAATGAAGCTGGCGAACCAGGAAGCAACGCCGTCCGCGCCGATGACCTTTCCGGGGGCCGTGTTGGCGAGGCCCATCGCGATACCTGTCCCGATGACTACGCCCGAGGCCGTGTTCATCATCGTGTGTCCGTCCGAGATCATCCGGGCGACCGGATCGGCGGTTTCGTCGCGCGAGGCAAGCCATTCCCCTATGCCGCGTGTCAGGGGGGCGAGAGCGCGCGACATGAAGCCGGAGCTTTCGTCCCCCGCTGCCGCGAGGTCGTTGGCCGTCAGGCCGACGCGGGCTTCCTCGCCTGCGATCTGGTAGCGCAGCGTCCCTATCGCCGCCCGTGCGTTCCTTTCGAAACCGCTGTTGCCCTCGCCGTACCGCACGGCGACCTGTTCCGCCTGCTCGCCCGTCAGGGCATTCGTGAGCCCAGAGATTTGGGCGAGGCCGTACCAGTATGCGCCCGCGTTTATCCATCCGTCCTGCCGGGCGGCATCCACCAGCCGCGACCGCGATTCCGTCGCCACCTCTGCGACATCGTGCTTTGCAGCTTGCGCTATCGCGGTATCGTAGGCCGCGCCCATCTGGCGAATGTTTTGAGCGAGGCCGACAGGCAGCGTTCCGGCGACGACTCCGTTCATCGCCTGGTCGGGGGAGAGTGTCGTGTCCACCCGCTTGAACAGGGCGGCATACGTGTCGGCCTGCGTCCGGACGGCGGACACGATCCCGCCGACAGCTTCGCGCCGTGTCGCCGAGAATTGCCGACGGTCGGAGATCAGGCCGAAGGAAAGGCGTCCGCAGTCCTGCCCGTAGTCCCACTGGACGCGGTCGTTCGATCCGAAGAACAGACCCGCGCCGACTTCCTCGCCGTTCGCCGGCGGGAGGGCTTGGTAGAAGCCCCAGGTGTTTCCCGCCGCATTCGTCACTGCCGCGCAGATCTCGTGTTCCATGATATCAAGCACGAGTCTGGAACCGCCCGCAGGCCGCGCGATGATCGGGGTCAGATCGTCGGCCGTCGTCCCGGCGAAAGTGTTCCAGGCGCCGTTGCCCATGTTGACACCGGGCAAGGTGACGAGATCGCGCAGCATGTAGTGCGCGGAGGAAAACCCTCCCGCGATCGGGATCAACATCCCGAACCCGACGATGACGCGCAGCGGTGCCCAGATCTGATGATATCGATCGCCGAGGACCTTCCCCGAGTACGCCGAAGAAACGATACCGACGATGATGTGGAAACCTAAAAACAGGCTCGCTAAAAACGTCAGCGTCGAGGCGAAGGTTCCGAGCGCCGCGCCGTACGGCGACGACATGTCGGCGGGCAGAATCGTCGTGACCCAGGACCAGGCAATATCATGCTGTGACGGCGCGGAAAGCAGATCAATCGGACTGTTCATTTTTCCCGCTCCCGATTCCTGAATCCTTCCCCTCTGGATTCGCGTTTTCCGTCACCGCGAACGGCGACCCCTCGAAAAGCTTTTTGTCCCGTTCGGCGACATGTCTCCGAACCAGCCGACCGAAATAATCCGTTTCCAAATCACCCGCCTCGACCGCCGCCAGGACGACGCCACCGAGGACGATTTTCCGCCGCGTATCGTCGCGTCGGGCAGCCTTTTTCTCCGCCGTTCGGAGCCGCGCCAGGTCGCTCTCCACCTTCGCCTTTTTCTGAAGCAGCACACGTTCCTTTTCTCGAAGTTTTCCCAAGTCCAGCATTCCAAATCTCCCTTTTGCGATGCCGCCGGCGGCATTTGGAAACCCTCCCGGCAGAAATTCGCAGACCAAAAATGTTGAAGTTTGCAGGCGTAGCCCGCGAAACCCCGACTCCGAAAAATCGACGTCGATTCAATCATTTGAGAAGCCCTTGCGGATCTCAAGGCCGCAAACAAACATCGTTGGAGGAAGCCGCTACGGCGGTCCCCCTGACTAAGGGCGCGATTAAGCGTTGTTCCAACGCATCGCGCCCTACCGGGCTGGTAGACGCACCGCGATGAGGAGACGCGACATGAATCAGATTCGCTTGGAGTGGAGCCGCTTCCATGACTCTCCGCTCGTCTCGGTCGAGGCCTGCGGAGTCGATGCCGCGCAGCTTCGCCACTACGCTCGCCGCGTCGGATTCGTGACCTTCCTGGACGACGAATCCTTCGAGGTGCTCATCGTCACACGCGACAAGCGCGAGGAGCTACACGCGGTCTTGGAATCTGCCGGATACGAAGTCGAAAACGTGGAGGTCTTGTCGTGACCTTGCTCGAATTCTTCGTCGTCGCCGACTGGACTGTTGTGGCAGCAGGCTGCGTCCTCGTCGTGCTTGGACCAGCGCTCGTCATCGCCGCGCTATCCGTCCTCGTGGGGCGCACGTTCCGATTCCTCACAACGCGACAGGCCGCTGCCACGTCTCCCGTCCCGGTAGGGCCGGACTGGGACTGGCCCTACCGGGAAGGCGACGAGTGGGATGATGTTCGCGAGGCAATCCGCCGGGAGCGTGATCGGTGACCACTTCCCTGCCGCCCGACTCCGCCATATTCAACGTCCGCGTTTCCGTTTTTCAACGGAGCGCGGGCCGTTCCGCCGTGGCCGCAGCAGCGTACCGTTGCGCCTCCAGGCTCACGGACGAACGCATCGGCGAGGTATTCGACTACACGAAGAAGAAGGCCGAGGACTGCTTCATCCTCGCCCCTCCGGACGCGCCTGCATGGACCTACGACCGCGCCGAGCTTTGGAACCGCGCCGAGGCAGCGGAGCGCCGGAAGGATGCGGTGGTCGCTCGCGAAATCCTGATAACCATCCCGCGCGACATCCCCGAGGAAAATCGCAGGGCTTTCATAGAGCAGGCCGTCGCTCCATACGTCGCTGCCGGCGCGATCGTCGACGTCGCCTATCACCGTCCGCGCGCAGCCGACGCGGAGGAGCAGCCCCACTTTCATGTCATGCTTTCCACGCGGCTTCTGGACCCGATACAGGAGTCCGGATTCGCAAAGACCCGCAACGCCGACCTGCTTGCCATGTTCGAGAGCGGCGGGCGCCACGGCGGCGAGCGCGGCGATGCCTTGAAAGCCGAGCGCGAGCGCATCGCCGGAATCATGAACCGATTCCTGGAGCGCGCAGGCAGCGCCCGCCGTGCTGACCACCGCTCGAACGCCGATCGAGGGCTGCATGACCGCGAGCCCGAGCCCAGCATCGGCGAAGGCCGGAAGAAGGCTGTCACCAAGCGCAAGAGACATGATCGCCGCACCGCCCTTGTTTCAAGCATGCGCAGCGTAAGAATTGCTGAGAACGAGCTCACGAAAACCGAGGAGGAAATCATGGCAATGAACCCGACCCATCAGGCCCGCAAGGGCATTCGCCCGCGCTCGAAAGCCGACTTCAAAACGCGGCTGCTATCGACCCGCTTTCCGGACCTCGCCGACCCGGCGGGCTGGTCCGCGAATCTCCATTTCGTAGACACGTCGAATCCCGCACTCACCAAGGTCGCCACCAGAGACGGCGGACATGTCGAGATCGCAGGGCGTCGCCTGAAGGTCTTCGGATCGCGCGGCCATGCCGATGCCCTTGCCGCCGCTTTGGAAGCCGCCGGCGATACCGACGAGATCGAGCGCCTGGAAGAACTGAAATCCATCCAGCGGAAGGCCTCCGGCCTCCGCCAGCGCCGCAAACCAGGCGAAGTGCCGAGCTTGCCCGCAGACCGCGTGGAGAGCCTTGCTGACCGCTGGCGCAGCCGTGGCTACACCAGAATTACCGAAGCACCTGACGGCGTGTGGGTTTCGATCGGTGCATGCCGGATCCAGGATCTTGGCGATGAGCTCCGGATTCATGGCCCTGCCGCTTCCGAGGCAGCCGTTCGCGCTATGGTCGAGAAGGCTGTCGCCGAATGGGGCAGCGAGATCGAAGTGTTCGGCGATCGTGCCTTCAAGGACTCGGCATGGACCGAAGCGCAGCGCCAAGGCGTCACAGTCTACGATCAGGCGACGGGCGAGCTTTACACGCCGTCTGAGGATGTCCGCAGCGCCTTCGAGGCTGACCGATCTCGCACCCGCTCCGAAGGCGACGAGCTCAACGCGATCAGGAATCACAAAGCCGTCGCGGCTCTCGTTTTGGAAGCCGCTGCCGGCGACAAGGCCGCGCTAACCCGCCTGGAGACCAACGACAAAGAACTTTCCGACTTCATCGCCCTACACCTGGACGACGAGCAGCGTGGACGACTGGTCGGTCGCCCTGAGGCGGATGTTGTCGGTGCCTTGCCTTCCTTCCGGACCTTCGGGAAGGCCGCCCGCGAGCGTGAGGACGAGAAGCGCAAGGACGCGCCAGAGCGGGAGAGCGTCTTTGACGTCGATCCCGAAGACCTCGCCGAAGGGCAGGACCACGACCGCGCTCGGGTTCCTAGATGATCCCCGCCGCGCATGGAGTTGACGACATGGCGAACGCGTTGCGGCGCTACGTGCATGCCCGTGCCCATGGCCGGACGTATCCCGAATATGCTCGTTACGATCCCGCCATTGTCTGCTGGGTGGCGAGCGACGAACCGGAAGCCGCCGGCCGTTGCGACGGTCGGCGCTTCCGTAAGGTCCGCCGGCCCGGTTTGCCGTGGTGCAGATGGCTAGGCACCCAAACCGTCATTGCCGAAGATCACGCTCTGCAATCATTTTTCGAGCTTCACGCATCGGAGCCGCATGACTGGAATCGGCTGCTGAAAGAAGTCTCCCGCGACCGACGCCGGGCGCTTCGCGACTGGCAGCGCCAAGGCCGCGATGTCCTTGCCCGCGTCCGCATGCAGGAAGCCCTTGGCCCCGATGTCCAGATGCCGTCGGGCCTCGCTGAAGAATTCAGGATGCCCGGCAGGGGCATGCGGAGTCTGAGGAAGGCATGGAGGTCGAGGCTGAATTCGCAGGTGTAAGGTTGCACCACTAGCTCTCGTTCCAACTGCATGACAGATCGCGCCCAAGAGCGTAACTCTGCTCTTGGGTACCATTTTTCGCTTTATTTCCGGTGCTAGATCAATTAACTCTATCCAGAGAGCAAAAATTAGCAACCGGAGATCACTATGGCTGGCGTGAGCGATGATAAGATACGAGAAGTCGCCGACAAGCTCTGGAGGGATATATATGAGGAGCCCTTTAGGGGGAAGGAACGCGGCAGGTTTTGTCTGACACGCGAGCAACTTAAGGCCGCGCTCGATACCAGCCGCCTTCACGCAACGACCATCGAGCGCTTGCAAGATGAGGCCCTGTCCCTTGGCCTAGTTATCATCGACCTCGACGACCTATTCCCCTGCGTAGAGGTCAGCGTCATCCGCAGGTACCGTCGACCGCCGAGTGACGTTTTCCTTCGGCATTTCCCAGAGCCGGAGGATGACGGGATTGTCGAGGGCGACGAGGATGAGTAGCGCGACAGAAAGCAGCTCGAATGTCAGCATCGGGCATGCAATTACGCCGACATGCTTTGATGCCAAGGCCTTGGTCGTGCGGATCGCCCGTTCCTCAGTCTGCTGATCGGCCGACCCGAAGGCGGGAAACAGTTCGCCGTCATCGCCACGGACGAAGGCGACGACGAACCCTGGTATCTGTCTTCCGTCCAGCCGGCGCAGCACGCCTTTATCGCAGCCATTTCGGCATCACCCCACAATCGAGCGGCTTCATACGCTTCTTCCGGCGGTTCCTTGTTTCAGCGAACCCCTGAACATCCCAGCCTTCGAGCGCAAAAGCACCGTCTGCTGCCTGTACGGCTGTGATACCAGCGCATTCCAACACCGCTTCGGCTGCGGCCGTCCCACGTGCAATTTCATCGGGCGAAGCGCCCTAAATGCGCAAAAGCAGGTCCATCTCTGCCTCCTGTTGTCGTTCAGGCGCACTGTGAACGAAATAAGAACAAAAGAGTCAACAGCGCCTTGACTGGCGAGGAATATGTTCCTTATTCCAGGGGTATCTAAACTAGGGAACAGGAATGCCGGAGCCTCAAGGCGCGCCGGACGGCGAAGCCATGTCCGATCTGGAGCGCATCGCGGAAGAGGCCATTGTGGCCGCTGGCGGCGATGTCCTGGCAGCGTTGCTGGGCGCCCTCGCTCGAAATGATGTTCTTGAGCGCGAACTGGCACTAGCGCGGGTTGCCTTGTCATCCGGCTTTTCTCGGGGCTGGCACGGTAGACGGGAATGAATAGTGGTTGCGACGGCGGAAGATAATTTCAGGATTGAGGTTTGGGATCGCGAGGAAACGGCGCTGGTCGAAACCATATGCCGATCACCGGACTCGTTGGTCAGTCAAGCAGCATGGCAGGCCGCGATCCGCAGGCGCCCAGGGATGCTCTTGATCCACTACAACAGCCGACACGTCATGGAAAAAATCATCACGCCCGGGGAACCCACGGTGTCGCTGCAAACCGTTGTCGAAGGCGGCCTTCATGCTGGCCTGGACGTATCGCTTGGCGATCTTCGCGAGTGGCACGTGCTCCGCGCTTGGTGTAAAAACTGCTCGCATCATGCGCAGGTAAAGCCTGCTGGTCTGATCCGGCGCTACGGGAAGGAGGCGCTATTCAGCTCGGTCGAAAGGGCGCTTTTCTGCACGAGTTGCGACCGAGGCGGCCCGGTAAGGTTAGAGATTCACAAGCTGCCAAGGAATTGACGCGGGCTATCACAAGCCCTTCAGTGCGATCTTGTCGCGTCCACTCGCCGGATTAACGCATTCCACCCTTACAATAGGTGCTCATCCCAGAAATCCTCGTTGTCTGGCTCCATCGGCGACGAGTAGTGAACGTCGCCATATTTCTCCAACTCTTCCAAGTTGGCCGCGACGAAGCCTTCCATCTCGTCAAGCGCCTCATTCGCCATCCGCACTTCGCGGTGGTCAGGCCTAGGCGTGAGATCCTCGGCCAGCACATTCCGCCGGATCGCGGCATCGAAATCCTCTTGATCCCAGCTCCGCGCGTCGAAGGGTTTGCCGAAGCGATCCGCGAGGTAAAGGTTGCGCACACCGGAAGCGCCGATAGTCTTGATCGCTCGCTTCGCGACCAGGGCTAAACGCTCGAATTCGGCACTGACTGTCGCGTCGGTGAACTGGGCGATGACCTTGGCAACTTGGGCCGGGTCCTTAAGTTTCCTCAGTTCCGCGTTCTCGGCTTCTAGACGGCCGATCTCTTCCTCCTGCTTCTCAAGATCGAGCAACGCAACGTCGTACTTGGCTTCAAGCTCTTGGTGAGTGGCCAATTGAACCGACGTTGCCTTGGCAAGCTTCCCCAGAATGTCCGGTAGCGCGCCGAAGAACTGCTTTCGCTTCTGATCCCAGCGAGTAGCCTTGACTGGCTTAAAGCCGATTAACTCGGCGAGCCTCTCACGTAGTTCATTGTAGCGAATGTCATCGTCGACTTTGATTGCCTGCTTGCCAAGCATAACGCCGTCCACTTCGGCGAAAGTCGTAGGTGGCACAACGATAGGGAACACTTCCGTCGCCTTTACCCAAGCGGCACCCATCTCCGCCTGACAGAATGCCCTCGTCATATAGGTCGGCGACATCAGCATGATGACGATGAGCGATCCGTCGATCTCGCTGCGCATGTACTCGACGGAATTCTGCCCGGTCGGGATTCCGAAGTCCGGGAGCGAAGAGCAGAATATCTCTTCGGTCGGCACGCCGATGCCGTCTACCAGAAAGTCAACGAAGGCGCGGACCAGCGCCGCATCCACTGCGGCATGGCTGACGAACACGGATTTACTCAAAGCTGCGCTCCCAACAATGTGCGAATGCGTCAACGCGCATGCCGCGACGTGTGTATCCGCTCCGAGGGGTGGTGAAAATGGCGTATCGGAAGGCCGATGACCCTTCGTGCGACTTTGCTACAACTCATAACCGCTCCCGACCGCGAATTTGATCGTGGTCCGGCACCTCAGATGAAACGATGATCTCCGCCTTGCCGCTGCTACGCTGTTCTGCAAATACGATCGAATCCACAAAATAGAAAAGCGCTGCCCTTGCGAGCTTCAACGACGCTAGAGTTAACCTCTCAAACTCCTCAATCCGCTGATGTTCGACTGCAAGAGAGGGTGATGGTCCCTGGCGAGTCCCCATGTCATGAAGAACAGTGAAGCGGTGTGTCGAAGAATTTCTGTAGTGCTTATGGGCCTCCATGAAGCCATCACCTCGGCCGCCATCCTTTGAGATATCCTCGAAAAGATTGAAGAGGGCGATAAGTCCTGCATTCTTCCCCTGGAGCTCGGTTGCGATCTCCTGCGTAAACACAAAACCCTTCCCGTTGACCTTTCTTCCCCAAACGTCTGCGAAACTCACTTTGTGCCCTTTCGGGATCTTGAGATAACACGCAAGCGCGACAGCGATTTTGTCGAGTATATCAAACGCAATCCGCTGAGCAGTCGTAAGAGCGGAATATCTCACCCCATAAAGCGAATAGTCCAATGTGTCGCCGTGCGACGTTGTCTCAAAAAACGGTGTTTCCCTATCTTGTTCCCGCACACCAAAAAACACCTGTCTAGCGAAGGCAAAATCCGCCTTCATGACGTTCATCATCGCGAAGATCTCCGGAACTCCATGACCGTCTAACAGCGTTGTCTGTATGTGAGGAATATTCAGTAAATCAAAACGACCGGAATTCATTTCTTCCGAGCTGCAATGAAGCGACAATGCAAGATTGTTGTCGTGCACATAGGAAAAATAGCGGTTTTCAATCCGTCGCCGGGGGCTTTGAGCGATGCGCATCGCATCCTCGACGGCCCGCTGGACGACGGAAAGCGCCGCTGTGCCCGCGAAATCCTGAACTGTATTATAATTGGCAGAAACAACTACAGCCAGTTGTCGGACGCGCTGCAACAAGGTGTCGATATGGCCATAAGTCTGGTAGGTGTCCGGCTCACGCGCAAACAGCGCGGCCAGCCCCATCAATCGCCGCATTTCCTGAAATGCGGCTACCCCATTGCGGGGTAAGAGCTCCTGCGCATGCTGGAAATAGTCTATGGCTTCGACCCATCGGTGGGTTTCGAGCAAGAGAATTCCTATGTTGGTGGACATTTGCGATTTCAGCTCTGCTGATACGGTGGAGTCGCTCATAACCGTCCCAAACAACACACGTGCCTGAAAGCGATCATCCGCAGCTTGCCCCGGAAAAGATGAGACTTGCCCAGAGGTCAAACGCGCTCGAATCTGCAATCCGTTTGCCAAGTTGTATGCGAGATTCGGGTTAGTTCCGACCTCTTTCGAGAGCTGGGTCAGCATATCCACCCCTTGTCTTACAGCCACGGGGTCCCCTACAGCATCTCCACAATCGATTAGGATGGCTGCCGATATTGTTCTTTCGTCCGGACTGCCACCTAGTTCGTTCACGCGCTTGAGCGCTTCACTCGGTTGGTTGTCCCTGAGTTTATACAACTCGTTGATCAGGTCGTAATTCATTTTGTTCGCCAACCTGCCCTAGGGAAAGGACTTGCCTGATTGCCGTCAAAGGGCTGGAGGCGTTCTCGGTCCCGGAAATCGCAAGCGCAGCGCTCTGTCAACCCTGGCCAAGAGCGGGTCGTGTTCGGGAAGCAGTTTGAGGTCGAAATCTCGGCCAAGAGCCTCCTCCAGGTCGACACGGGTCGCCTTCACGTAAGGCACGGTCTTCGTATCCTCGTCCATGCGTCCGAATTTGAAGAGCCTGGTCGTCAGGTACGACAGCTCGGCTATGTCAACGACCATCGTATCCAGTATATTGTGAGGACGCTGTCTGCCGTGAGAATCCAATCGGGATTCGAATGTCTGCGAATTGATGATCAGCTGTCGCATGCTCTGGAAGGACTCGTCGTCGACATAGGCCGCTGCATCCATAACGACCTTAAGCGCCTCTGATGGCGGTTTCGGGCGCTCGTCCGGCTTCTTGCGTTTCCATGCATCAAAACAAGCAACGACGTAGGTATTGATTTCCGCGAGCGCGTGCGGAACCTTGATGAGGGCGGCCCTTACCTTCTGACGGCTCTCTTTCTCAATTTGCTCTCGCTGAAAATCGGATTGTTTGCGCTGATCTTGAATCTGAACCCAAAGCGGCCATCCTGTGAATCCTGCGGCGGCCACCGCCAAAATGCCCGTGATCAGCGTTTGCCAGTCGTAGAGGACGTTCAGATACCATTCTTCGAATTTCATCGCCCCTCCAACACTTCGAATGCCCAAAATCGGAGGGTGCTCATTTGCCCGCCAATAGTGAGAGCCTTGTCGCCAGCGACGATACCGCAGTGCCCTTGGCCTCCCGGAATTTCCCCTCTTTCTGCAGGCGCAACATGGTCTCGTAGTCGCTAGCTGTCAGGAAATCTAATTTCTCGTCCAGCTTGCGGATCTCGTCAACGCGGCCGGAGAATGCGCGGGAGAAATCCCGGCCGAGAAAGATTACGCTCTGGTCAGTGGCCGATGCATAAGCAACCGATGCAAGGGCGAGTGTTTCGATATCAGATGGGTCAACACCATCCATTACAAACCTTTTGAGGACGGCTTTGGCATCGTCTTCTGAGATACTGCCACCGACAATGTGGTCACGAATCCGGCCCAACTCGGCGAGATTGTATCGGTCGCCGTCAGCAGACAAAGCAATAGCGGTAGCCAATTCATCGCTGGCGGCGGAAGCAATCCCTGTCAGCTGGCTTCCCGAAATCCCGAGACCGACGACAACCGCCGTCACGAACATTTTGCGCATGTTGCCCCCAATGCCCCTATCCCGTAATCTTGGCCCAATGCCAAATATTCCCGCCATGTCGACGATGCCGACAAACTTTCTGCGAGCCATCTCAGCTGGAGGCCTCCTTCCTTGTTCCTTCATCGGCATGGATGGCCATTTGAGCGATATGATCGAACATCCTTTTCAGACGCTGCTTCATGAGCGCCTTCGTCTCCTTTGAGACTTGGCCTGAATCGTACACGGAGCCTTCTATCGCCGCCCGGAACTGGTTGACTGCCGCGCTTGGTGTGCTTCTGGCAAGAAGGGCGTAGTTGCTAGCCGAGATCAGAGCGAGGGAGCAGAACGCATGTTCCAAGGCGAGCAGCCTCGCCATGTCACCATGATCCCAATCGGCACCCCATGCCTACTTCTTACCGCCGCTTGATCCGCCACTTGGCGGATTGGCAGGGGCACCCTCGCTGGTTGGCCCCTGATAGCCGCCTTGAACCCCTTCGCGCCCGCCCGAAGTCGTCCGGCCAGGATTGGGCTGGTGACCCCTCGTCACATTGGCAGCCGCTGTCGATGGCGAGGAGGGGCGGCCACCGCCTACGTTCTCTCTCTCGGTCATTTTTCAGGTTCCTTCAATGGGAGTAAATTCGATAGTGCGAATCTCTCCAGAGCAAATGAGAACACTCTTGTTGGTCGGAGTCCATGGCCCCCTCTTCGGCTTCCTAGGTGTCTCAAACACCTGTTCTATCAGGATGTCTCGTTCTTCTGGACGTGAAGAGGCGAAGGATTTTCCGCCCCAATATCCGGCGAACGTTGTGTCGTCTTTCATGACCACATAAACCCATGCCTCTGTCAGTGTAGAGAACTGATATTCCCAGGATGTCGGAATCACGTGGACGGGCGATAGACCGAACTTGCCGTAGAGGTTGCGAACCCAGTTCCGCTTGGATCCGATCCCACTGACAAATCCAATTATTGCCGGGGCGATGAGTAGCACAAACAGCCACATGGCCAGCCGCTTCCCGATGCCGACATTCCAAGCTATTGCGAGATAAATTGTCCACCCGGAGAGCGTGAAGTTGAGGGCACTTAATGTAAGGAGCCTGACAAAGTAGTCCGGCCCGTCTAGCCGATGGCCCGTGATGAAGTGTGCCCGAAACGACGTGATAATGTAGCCCGGCATGACGAATACAAGCGCGACGTAGATGGCATCGAGTGAAAGAAAGTTGCCCAAGTTTGGCTCCGCCTGTTCCCCATCAGCGACTATGCGCTGAGTCGCGAAGTCCAGGAAACACGGTCCGTTTACATTAAGTCCCGACATCGCATGGCCTACGGGGGCGGCAGGGCTTCGACCTCGCGCAGCATGTGCTCACCGATCTCGACGACAGTTGATAGATCGCAGATTATCTGCGGATGCAGGAAAACGGGGCGAGCTCGTTCGCTGTAGGAGTGCATCATCAGCGGATTGAAGGTGCCGAGACGTTGTTGCTGGCCTCGAAGCACGCCGTAGCGTTCATGGTCGTTTAGGGCCTGTGCGATCTCCTGCTCCAAGCGCTCGAATTCAGCGCTCTCCTCGTCGTTGAGTTGGCGCGGCGGGATATAGAGTGGAATACGGTGAGCAAGAGCATGCCGATAGTCTTCGAGATAGGCGAACCATGGGTCGGCGGTCGCCAGATAGTCTTGGAAAGGCCGCGATAGCGACGCGCGGACGGCGACGTGGCCGGGCGTGAGGCCTATAGCCATCGGCTTCAGGGGGGTGCCGTTCGGCTTCCGGATGTCGGCTTCCATGCACCAGATGCGAGCCAGGTTATCGACTGCGCCGAAGACGTTGATCACGAAGGTTTGCAAATGGCTCGTCGCGTCCATAAGCATGTCTCGTGTGGGTTCCGCCTCTTGCGGGGGCAGAATCTCGAAAGTGCGCTGGATCGCATGCTTGAGGGTAGCGAGCCGTCGCACAAGCCCATGACGTACGAGCTCGGACGTTTCGGGCTTTCTGAATTCCCGAATAAGGAGGGCAGTCGTGAGGGCATCTTCCCGATCCAAAAATTTGGCGAGCTCTTCGGAAAACTGACTGATTTGGCTGTCCAGATAGGCCACGGCGACGGACTAGACTCTGAACCGGACAGGCATCGCGCTTCTACTCCTCAACTACACCGTGACGGACGGACCGTCAGATGGCCTCAACCATCTCCTTTACGATATCCTTCTTTGGATATCCGGTCGCCCAATCCCATCCCGTAAATATCGCCCAGTAAAATCCGGCAAGCGATTTGATGGAGTCATATTCCAAGGTCGCGTCTTTCGCGAAGTAGATCGCGCTGGATAGCCTCTTGAAAAATGCAAAGGCATCATCGCTCCGTATGTCGGTGTTACTCAGGACAAAGGAAATCTCGTCACGAAAGACTTCCATGGCAGTCAGCAATTCCCGTAGGTTGTCCTCTGTCATGTTGTTCAGCACATCGTCCCACCTGCTCTGTCGCGTCAGTGGGTCTCTTTTGAAATAGTCTCGGAAAGCGGCCTGATCAAGCAGCTTGTCCACCTGATCCAGATTGTAGGACCCGTCGGCAGCGCCAAGGAATATCGCGATGGAGTCTTTCTTGAACATCCGGTAGTGCAGCTCCAGGCTTCGTTTTATTCTGCGCCGTTTCTGCCCCTCTGGCATTCGGATCAGTAAGCCGTAGAAGACGAGGCTGACTAGGGAGCCAGTGCCTATGTCATAGGCGAGCTTGTTCCAGAAAGCGGCATGGATAGAACGGGGGCAGAAGCCAGTCAGTCCGCACAACGTATCGCGGGCAAAAGGATCCTCGTGTCCGAGGACCATAAGTATGGCACTCACGACAAATAGCACGACCAGCACCCCATCTAGCCGTCGTATTGGCTTCAACATGAAGGATCCAAACCTCTCCTGATGATACGGCTATCTGCTTGCCAGCTACAGGGTCTCCAGGTCCGGCATGCTTCTGTTCGCTTCGGCCCACTCTGCAAGTCCGGCGCGAGTGGAGCCCACTCGCGCAGATCCTCGACGTGCCCCTCGGCGAAGAGGAAGCAGGCTTCCATGCACTTCATCGATTGGCCACAGCATTGCACAAGCGCTAATTCGCGTCGATCGGCGACACGTATGGCTGTTTTTACACTAGGTGATTTATGGCTGCCTTTATCAGGCCCCAAGCGAACTGAGCGGCATCTCCGATCGGAGCATCAGCGAATTTGGATGTCAGGTATGTCATACAGCCGTAGAGTGCTGCTTCGATCTTCCCAACGGTAAATTTGCCCGATTTGACAATTTCGGTTCCTGCCTTCAGCTCACCGATGGCTTTCTCCAGAGCGCTGGTCTTCATCGACATGGCCGCGTTGTTGGACTCGATAAGCTGAGTGAGGGTCGTTAGAGCACTGACGATCTCTGCTTTGACCTCTGGCGTTTTGTCAAGATCAATGACCTTCTTAGAATCGACATACCGAGCAGGTTCAAGACTGTCAAACTCTGAAAGCAATTCTTCGAAATAGTCCTCTACCGCATCATCTCCCATCCGATAGATACGCCGGAAGACATCGTTCTGGACCAGCTTCCGACGATCCAGCGACGCGACGTTATAGTCATCTAGCGAAACAGCATCCATAGAATGTAGCGGTATTATGATGTCATGGTCGCTATCGTAAAAGCATTCCCACCACACCTTCGAACGCTCGTCGTCTGGTAAATACTCGTAATTATCCGGCAAAAACTCTTCTAACCCTGGAACATCGCCACTGATCTCGATGGTGATCTCGTTGTCCCAAGCCAGAGCGGATAGGCAGATTTCCAAATCCCGATCGGTGATTTGCGTATGCACAAGACTTGGGCATGTTTGTCGAAGGTGTTCGAGAGGGGCGAATTGAGCTTGCCCCTTATACAGATGCGCCAAGATCGAGGCCTTCAATGCATCCTGGAACTTGGAGTAACTAGCCATTCGCCTCTCGGGGGTCATTCGCTTGAAAGACTATCATTAGTGCTATGAGTTTCAAGAACGCCCAGGCGTTGAAACCGCCTATTTGCTGATCCGGAATGGCCTCGTGGATGAGGCAAAAATTCCCATTCGGGCATGGCTTATGTAGCTATCGACGCTCGCCGAGCTTTGCATGACGACGAGATCGATTGTGGGAATCTTCCACCAATACCGCTTGCGTAGAACATCGGCACTTAGATGCTGGGCACATTGCACCTGCCGCCACCAAAGGTAAGCCTAGCCTCTTCCTCGTCCAAAGTCCGACTGTAGGCGAGCGCCTTCGCGAAGGCCTTTCATTTGCGGGAAAATCTTAGCCCATATCGGCCCTAGAATTCATAAACCTCTTCCTCACGGTTGAGCGATGACAGTAGCGGCAGCGGCGGTTTCGCGGCCTTCCGTTCCATCGCTGTGTACCACGGGTAGTCAGATGAGAAGGAGATTTTCGCCTCCTGCTTTTCGACGGCCCGCTTCACTGGTGGCGGGACCGCCCGGAAGGCAGCCCTTCGCGGTCGGTTCGCTTCCCATTCCTGCTCCACCGCATTGAAAAGCGCGTCCGTCCACGCCTCCATGGCGACCGCTTTGAGGTCGAGCTTCTGGCTGTAGTCGTATGCCAGCCGCGTGACCTCGGACGATCGGATGAGCCTCTGACCCGTATCTATTCCGGCATGATCAAGGACAGCAGAGATGGCATCGCCGCGAACGGACCTGTCGCTGCATGTCGTCGCGAAGGTGCGACGGATATCGTGCGGGGAAAAATGTGAAACGCCCGCCTCCCCCAACAGGTCCGGGAGGCCGTCCCGTCGCTCATCCTCGCGCTTGCCGAGGTTGACGGGGTGCCCGCGCAGTCTGTCCAGCAGGTTCTTCGGTGACGAGATCGAGATAGGCTTGTCGCCTTGCCCTTTCCGTGTGGCGGTCCCGGCGAATACATATTTGGAATCCTTCCCACGCCCGGCCATCGCCCGATCGAGCAGCAAGACGACGCGGGGCGGAATCGGCAACGCATGATAGTGCCGCGATTTCATGATGACCTCGGACCACAGGCATATTTTCCAGCCTTTGCGGCCGTCAGGCCACGGCAGGACGTGTTCCTGTTCCAGTGCTAGCCCGGCACCTGTCCGCTGCGCGGTCAGGGCGATCCACCACAGCCCGCACAGGACCGTTTCCGAAGTCCCGCGCTTGTTCTTCCTGCCCGCAAGGACGCGATGTTTCTCGGCGAGATAAAGGGTCTTCGCGAGGTTCTTGACGGTCGGCATGCGCGTCCGCGAGGCGACTGCCGTTTCCTCCAGTATCTCGACACCGAGCCACCACGGCGAGATGTCGCCAAGGCCGCTGAGTTTCTTGTGCTTGCGCTTCGCGAAAGACATCGCGGCCCGGGCATTGACGACAAAGGCACGCGAGGCGGTCTTGCGGCCGACCTTGTTGCAGTCATCACGGACCTTCTCGAAGTCGCCTTCCTCGATTTCAGTCAGCAGCTTTCCGTTGAGAAAATCCGCTTCCTGTACGGTTAGCGACTTCTTCGCCGTCCGTACCGACTTCTCTGAGGGCTGCCGGATATGATTCCCTTTCCCGAGGCGGGGCTTGCCGAGATAGCCGTCCGTGTACTCGTCTATCAGCCTTCCCCAGGTCCAGAAGCCGTTCTCGACCTTCGTCGCCCTAACCGCCGAATCCGCAGCCGCGCCGTCGCTCTTGCCTGCTGCCTTGCCCGTCAGGAATGCCGTCGGGTCTGTTCCGTCGCGCAGCATCGCGCGGACCTGTCCGGCAAGCTCTCTCGCTTTGGAGATCGTGCCAATCTCGCCCCGGACGACCTTCTCCGCCGAAGCCGACAGGCTGCCGATGGCGCGCGTTCTTCCGTTCCATTTCACGGCGAATGCGGCTCCGGACTTCCGGACGCGCAGGATCAGGCCATCGGCTTTTTCATCGGCGAATGTCGTCCCGTCGCCGTCGCCGGACACGACAAGGGCTCTTGCCATATCGAGGTGATCGCCTGTGAGAACCGCACGGATTGTCGGCATTGAATTGGCCCCTGTTTTCACCTTCTCCTAGCACGGGACCAACTCGGGACCAAGTAGCTGGGCCGCCAGAAGCCGCTCATAGACATCCTGGTTGCAATCGTAGTAACTAACAGCAGCCTAACTATCGGAAATATCTCTGCTTTTCGGATCGTTGAAAATTCAGCCATTTTCGCTGACAAAGATTCCTAATCTGTAGGTCACAGGTTCGATTCCTGTCGGGATCACCAATCACTCACAGCAAATATGGTGCTGTCGCTAGCCGATCAGTTTCAGCAGATCCTTGTAGCGCGGATGGCTGCGGATGGGATCGAAATCCGAATCGTTCTTGAACCATGATTTCATGTGGTCCCCTACCAGCCGCAAATAAGGCTCCAGCAGGTCGGTGGCACAGGAGCGCCGACAGCGTGCCGGCTTCGTCAAGCCCCATCAGCCTGGAATAGCCGACCACGTCGGCGGCCAATATTGCGGTCAGCTGTCGTTCCATTGCTAACTCGCAAGCTCCAGCACTGTCTGCCAGCGCGGAAGGCTGTGCAGCGGATCAAAATCCGAGTCTTGCAGAACCCACGCTTTCATCTCGTGGTTGGCGCGCGGCATCACCCTTTCGAGCATGTCGAACGCCCGGTCGAAATCACCGAGGAAGCAGTGGAAGCAGGCAAGGTTGTATTGGGTCAGGACATCGTCGGGGTCGATCGCGAAAGCGCGCGCGGCCCACTCCTTCGCCCGATCGAACTCGCCAAGTCCGGCGAGCGCGTTGGCGCCGAGGTAGGCAGGCCGGGGATTTTCCGGATTCCTTGCAAACTCGCGCTCGGCTCGTTCGACACCCCTGCGAGCCGTCCCCCTTTGTTCCTCATGCCGTCCCAACGTGCGATAGATCTGAATAAGCAGAAGCAGGGATTGGTAGTCGTTGGGGTCTATCTCGGCGGCGCGCTCCCAGTGGACGGCGGCCTTTTCGAGCTTTCCCCGCGCATAACAGCTGCGGGCGTAGAAATAATGGGTTTCGAACAGGTTGGGGTTGCCCGCGATCGCCTGCTCGAATTCTCGATCCGCTTCGTCGTACCGCTGGCCAATCGAGAGGGCCAGTCCGCGCGAGGCATGCGCTTCGGCCAGTCCGCTTTCGATCTCGAGCGCCTTGGCGGCGTTGGCCAGTATGCCGTCCAGCGACACCTCCTCGCTGTAGTCGAGGAACAGGAAGGAGTCGCAATCGGCGCTGCCGGCATAGGCGCGCGCATAGAGAGGGTCGAGCTCGATCGCCATCGTGAACATCCGTCTGGCGAGCCGGTAGTTCAGCTTTGTGCCGCGGTGGAAAAACTCACGGCCTCTCAGATAGTAGGTGTAAGCCTCGACACTCTCGGTCGGCGACGCCTCGATCGCCTTCTTTTCTTCCGGTAGCAGCCTGACCTTGAGCTGGTCGACGATCGTTTTTGTGATCTCGTCCTGAATCGCGAAGATGTCCGTCAGGTCGCGGTCGTAACGATCGGCCCACAGATGCGTGCTGTCCTTGCCGTCGATCAGCTGCGCGGTGATGCGCACGCGCTGGCCGGCCTTGCGGACGCTGCCTTCAAGCACCGTTGCGACATTGAAGCGCCGGCTGACCTCCTGCACGTCGACGGACTTGCCCTTGTAGGTGAACACCGAATTGCGAGCGATCACCGACAGGCCGGAGATCTTCGACAGGTCGGTGATGATGTCCTCGGTGATGCCGTCGGAGAAATATTCCTGCTCCGGGTCGCCGCTCATGTTGTTGAACGGCAGCACAGCAATCGACGGTTTTTCCTTCGCCGGCGCTGACTTGGGCGACGCCGCGCCGGCGAAGAGGTCGACATTGTAGACTCGAACCGGCCGGTCGATGTTCTTCAGCGTCTGCTCGCCGGTGTCCTCGAAGGAGAGATCGAGCCGGTTTCCGACATTGTCGCGGACCGAGCCGGACACCGCGACGCCACCGGGCTTGGCGATGCTTTCGATGCGCGCCGCGATGTTGACGCCGTCGCCATAGATGTCGTTGTCCTCGAAGATGATGTCACCGAGATGGACGCCGATGCGGAATTCGATACGGCGCTCCTCCGGCACGTCGACATTGCGCTCGTGCATCCGGCGCTGGATGTCAGCGGCGCACGCCACTGCGTTCACCACGCTCGGGAACTCGACCAGCATGCCGTCGCCCGTGAGCTTGACGATGCGGCCCTGGTGTTCGGCGATCTTGCCGTCGGCCATCTCGCGCCGATGCGTCTTGAGCGCCGACAGCGTGCCGGCTTCGTCAAGCCCCATCAGCCTGGAATAGCCGACCACGTCGGCGGCCAATATTGCGGTCAGGCGTCGTTCCATACTCGGTTGCCCCGCTTCCTTCGGAAGCATACCTTAGCAGTTTCCCCGTGTCGCAAGCAGCTTTTCGCCGACCAGAGGAAGAATACCGGCGTTCGCACAAGGGCAAACTGGCAAACCACTGCTCGAATGTCCGTTCATGCGCGATCCGCGCCTATCGCGATCGATGCCTTCGAAGCAAAGCCTTGTTGCGAGCGAATTCGCTGCTTTCCTGTTTTCAGGGAATTCAGGCGGAGACTGGTTAGCGCGAGACTGCCGTCTTCACCACTCAGTCACGGCAAAACTGGACTATGCTAGGTTGCTCGAAATTCGCTCGACTTATCCGTAAGATAGGCTGGACCATCTCTGATCAGTTGGGCTTGGTCCGCCCAGCCGGTCTCTGTTTCTCCCGAGTAATCGCGACCCGTCTCTGTGGCCCGTTTTCCGTCACCTATTCGTTTCAATAGCGATGCAGTGACGACTGACTTGGACTATCGACTATGAGTATTTCTCGCCGAGCCTTCGCGGAACCTATTGCAATTGTCCGGATCGGGTCATTCTCGTCGGTTTGTGGCCTGTCTGTTCACGTCCGGTCACGAAGCAATCCCGGACATCTGGGTTCACCGCAGTGACCCACATCGCAACGCCAGCAAGCACCTTTGCGCTTGCCTTGAAGGCATTCTATTCTGGAGGTAGAAGCGGCTCGTGGGCACAGAATGTCGGTACTGCCTTTCTTAAGAATCTACGCGCCGCTCAACGCGGTTCTGGCTGCGCCTGGGCTTTTGGCGGTGGCTGCGCTCACGATACCGGTCATGTCCGGACGAAGCAGACTGGCTCTGGCTGTCGTGCTCGCAGTCATTTGGGGCGCCTATCTCCTGCAACTGGCCGCGACGCTGCTCAAGCGCCGGGCGGGAGACGTTCGGGACAGGACGCCGGCAATCGCCATTGATGTGCTCGCGGTTTTGGTTCCACTCGCCGCATTTCTGCTTGTCGGCACGCCCGACCGGAGCCTCTACTGTGCTGTCTGGCTGCTGAAACCGCTGCGTGACTCGACTTTCTTCCCGGTGCTGGGCAGGGTGCTGGCCAACGAAGCGCGCAACCTGATCGGCGTCACCACGCTCTTCGGCGTCGTTCTGTTCGCTGTCGCGCTGGCCGCCTATGTCATCGAGCGCGACATCCAACCGGAAAAGTTCGGCAGCATCCCCCAGGCAATGTGGTGGGCGGTGGTCACGCTGTCCACGACCGGCTATGGCGACGAAATTCCGCAAAGCTTCGCCGGCCGCGTCCTTGCCGGGATGGTCATGATGAGTGGCATCGGCATCTTCGGGCTCTGGGCCGGCATTCTTGCCACGGGCTTCTATCAAGAAGTCCGTCGCGGGGATTTCGTCCGTAATTGGCAATTGGTCACCGCGGTGCCGTTGTTTCAAAAGCTAGGCCCGGCGGTACTGGTCGAGATCGTGCGCGCGTTGAGACCTCGCATGGTGCCGGCGGGCGCCGTGATCTGCCGCATTGGCGAGCCCGGTGATCGGATGTTCTTCGTCGTTGAGGGGCGCGTCAGCGTCGCGACGCCGAACCCAGTAGAGCTTGGCCCTGGCGCCTTCTTCGGCGAGATGGCGCTGATCAGCGGCGAACCGCGTTCGGCGACCGTGAGCGCTGCAACGGTGGTCTCACTCCTGTCGCTGCACGCGGTGGATTTCCAGATGCTGTGCAGCAGCAGCCCGGAGATCGCGGAAATCATCCGCAAGACTGCGCTCGAGCGGCGCGGCGCGGCACCGACGGCTTGACCGTACCAGGTGTGCAGTCCCGGACTGTAAAGGTGTGTCGTCGATCTGTGCAGCACCGACAGCGGCCACGGTTTCGTGAGTGGCGAGGGCGACCGCAGCGACATTCGGTAGTCGCCGCTGCCTCGGTGGCCTTGGTCCTAAGATAATATCTGGGAACTGTGCTAGGATGGCCACCGCGCGGCGCGACTTGTCGGCTTCAAAGCGGTCAGGAACGATTGTCATGCTCAATCCAATCTCCATCATGGCCGACCGGCTCGGCGACTATCTGTCAGAACTCTATCTCCAGTATTTCTCGCATCGCAATCCGGAATATGCGAGTTACATAGGCGGAGCGGCCCGCCTAGTCCTGGAGCGCATCGGCAATTCGAACGCCCTCTATCACAACATCGAGCACACGCTGATGGTTACGCTTGCTGGCCAGCAGATCATCCGCGGCCGGCTGCTTTCGGAATCCCTTACCCCCGATGACTGGCTGCATTATACCTGCGCGTTGCTTGTCCACGACATCGGCATGGTCCACGGCGTGTGCCAGGGCGACACCGAGGACAGCTTCGTCATTAACGAGGCCGGCGACTTCTATACGCCACCGCGCGGCGCCTCCGACGCGGTGCTTGCGCCATACCATATCGAGCGCGCCAAAATCTATGCGCGCCAACGTTTTGCTTCCTCGAAGTTCGTCAATGAGGAGCGCATTGTCGAGGCGATCGAGATGACGCGCTTTCCTGTGCCGAACGATCCGGCCTACCAGGTCACCAACACCGAGCCGGCGCTGGTCAGGGCCGCGGACCTGATCGGCCAGCTCGCTGATCCCTTCTACCACCGCAAGCTGCCGGCGCTGTTTGCCGAGTTCTCTGAGATCGGGATGGTGGAAAAGCTCGGCTGCAAGACCGCCGCCGATCTCGGCGCCATCTTCACCGATTTCTTCACGCTGCAGGTCGAGCCCTATATCGGCGACGCGATCCGCTATCTGGAGCTAACGACGGAAGGCAAGCAGTGGATCGCCAACCTCCACAGCAACCTCTTCCAGTCCGGGCATCGCGCCAGGATCGGCCCGTTCCCCGGCGTGTTGCAGCCGACCTCGGCGAGCCTTTCGGTGGTAACTTAAGAGCCTGGGATTGTTCCCTCTTTTCCGCCGGTTCCGAGCCGGCTGCGAACCAGCGATGGCTCGACGGGGAGTGGGTCTCGCCGTCCCCGGCCGCAACTCGACAATCCCCTCCCGGGCTTTGCGCACGCTGGCCAAGTCCGCTTGGCGCTGCGAAATGCTGACATTCAGCATAGCCAAGGAAACGAACCTTTTGCCGCAGAACGGGCACAACTGATTTGCCTTTCGTTCCGCCAGCTAACGCGACCGAGGCGCGTTTGCCCGCCACTGTGTTGATGTGCGTCAATGCGAGACGGTCTACGGCCCCTACCATGGTCACGGTCAGCAATGATTTTGGAGACAGCAGATGGACGAAGAGAGCGGAAACAAGATCGAGACGTTGTTGGATCAGCATCGGATCATGACGGTTGCAACGCTGAGGCCGGACGGCTGGCCGCAGGCGACGACCGTCGGCTACGTGAACGAAGGCCTTACCCTTTACTTCCTTTGCGGTCTGGAAGGCCAGAAGGCTGCGAATCTGGCGCGCGACGATCGCGTGTCCTTGACCATCGATCACGACACGCCACAGGTGATGGACATCACTGGACTTTCTATGGCGGCGCGTGCGCAGCCGGTGGCGGACCGGGCCGAAGCGGAAAAGGTCCTGCGGATGCTGCCCCTGAAGTATCCGGAGCAAGTTTCGCTGCCGGGCCCGATGCCGACGCCGGAGCAGGTGCGCATATTTCGCGTGATGCCTACCGTCATCTCAGTGCTCGATTACTCCAAGGGCTTTGGCCACACCGAGCTCGTCACTTGCTGAGCGCGCTCCTCCCAAGATAACCTTTGGGTTATGCGGGCGAGGCCGGCAAATCGCAGGCAAAGTCTGTGCATTCAGACCTGGGGCTGGCACCTCGTCGGATGACCGCCAGTAGCACATCCCTGACAGTCGATCGTTCGAGTGATACCGGGGTTGATGATCCTACCCATAGGGTGTTTTGAACGGATTCTCGTTTTGTTGGTGATGGGCGATCATGCGAAACCGTCACGCTAGCGACTTTGCCTATTGGCCGTCCTTTAGCGCCCGGGATGGTAAACCGCGATCAAACGCTCGAGTTCGTCGATGGCAGAGGACTGTGGAAGCTTCTCGCCCTGGAGTTCCGGCCGCACCCTCCAGCCCGGATCCACGCCCTCCATATTCGGCAACTCATGCGCGATGCAATTATGAAAGCCAGTGACCTGTTGCCGTCCCACAAAGAGACGTAGAGCTCAACCACGGGATTCTCAGCTAATTTCTTCGCGCGCCCGCTCGGATAAGGTGTGCAGCAACTCGACCATCGTCCTCATCATGACTGCGAAAATCCTGATGAAGATCAGAAAATATGGCGGCGCGGCCTCAAGACCTCGCTCGTCCGCCAGAATCGGCATTGTGGGGTTCTATGGTGGAGCTCTCTAAATTCCTGGACGCGTAGCCATGCCGGCCGTCGCAACCGTGGTCATTGAGTTTGTCTGCGGCGCTGCAAGCGGAATTGCGCTCGGCCGCTGGGTGCCAAGTTTCAGCCTTGGCAGGACAGCCGACGGCATAATCGGCGGCATTGGCGGTCTGCTTTTTGTATGGCCCTCCGCCCGGATTGCGGGTGTTGGGCCCCTCATCGGCCACCACGCCGATGGCCTGACGCCGACCATGTTGATCGGAGCGGGAATAGCAGGGCTGCTCGGAGGTCTCGTCCTGATTGTGCTGGCCGGGTTCGTTTGGGCACTCATGAAAGGCTGACAGCTGCGAATGAAGACGATGGCCCTAACGCACTGCGCTTTCCGCCCCATCCGGGTGCGCCATCGCTGAAGATTGCCAGGTAGCCACGAGGAGACCATTATGAGGAAATTGGCTCTTGCGCTTGCAGTCGCCTCAGGTTTGGCAGGCTGCACCAACGCGGAAAAAGGTGCTGTGATCGGGGGGGTTGGCGGCGCCGCGCTCGGAACGGCAGCTGGCGGTAACGACGTGCGAAATGCGGTCGTTGGCGGTGCAATCGGGGCCGTCGCGGGTACCTTGATCGGAGCGGCGGCCGACCGTCGCGGATATTGTCGATACCGGGATCGGCACGGCCGAATCTTCGAGGCGCCATGCAGGTGATCGCGTTTCGTATCTTGCTACGCCGTAACGCTCGCGGGGCGACGCATGACCCGTTTGGCCAAAGAGAACAGGACAGGAAACCCACTTCCATCTTCTGATGTCACCCAGCGGTGCTCTGTTCCCTGTTCGAATTCCCAATTCGCTCCCCCTTCGCGGAAGCCCGATCAGCCAATGCCGCTTCATGCAGACCTCCGGATGACGGCTGCGTACCGTTGAGATGAAGTGACTGCCTGCGGCGATCCGGCGCAAGTCGAAGCCGTTCTGTCGTCTTGGGCTGCAGTGAAAAAGGGACGGACCGCAAAGGCGTGGGATTCCCGGCTAATTTCTTCGCTTTGGTAGAGACCTAAAGTGGCATCCCGCAATCTTGTGAGCGCATCTCGATCCCATCGATTTTCGCAGTGGAGGCCCCATGTCCGACCTGGTCGTCATAGTCTACCCCTCCGAAGCCAAGGCTGAAGAGGTGCGCCAGCGCCTGTTTGCATTGCAGAAGGAATACCTCATCAGCATCGGCGACGCCGTGATCGCGACCAAGACGGAAGCTGGCAACGTAAAGCTCAGCCAGATCATGAACACCACCGTCACTGGTGCCGTGTCCGGTAGCTTCTGGGGGCTGCTCATCGGTGTCATTTTCCTCAATCCCGTCATCGGTGTGGCGATTGGCGCCGCTTCCGGCGCGCTTGGCGGCGCACTGACCGACGTCGGAATAAACGATGCTTTCATGAAAGATCTGTCGGCCACCTTGCAGCCGGGAAATGCTGCACTGTTCGTGCTCGTCCACGGAATGACCGCCGACAAGGTGCTGAGCGCAATCAAGGGATTTGGTGGCGTCGTGCTCAAGACATCGCTGGACGAGACGAAGGAGCAGATCCTTCGTGAGGCGCTTAGTCAGGCGTCCAAAGCCGCATAAATCAGGTTCGACGCCGCTCAGGAAACGCGTGAGCCGATCGCCTAGCAACGTGGACAGAACGATGGGTGCATTCGAGACTGCTGTCGTACTCGCTATAGAGGTCATCTGTGGTGCAGCGGCCGGCCTCGCTCTGGGGCGATGGACGGGTCTTCGTCTGGGCGCAAAGGCCGATGCCTTGACGGGCGCGGTCGGCGGACTGGCTCTGACCTGGCTGGCCGGACAGCTGCCAGGCGTCGCCCGTGTCGTCGGAAAGGTGGAAGGCGCGGTGGACGCCACGGCGCAAGGCGTTGGCGTCCTTACCCCGGCAATCCTTGTCGGGGTTGGCGTTGCGGGGTTGTTGGGTGGCTTCGTCTTAACCGCGTGCATCGCCTTTGCCCTAGGAGGAATCAGGCCCCGAGGGCGACCCGAAGGAAAAGTGAGATGAACCAGCTACAATGCCTACTTGCCTGCCTGAGCCCGTGGTTGATGGTCGCTGCATTGTTGTCGTCATGCACAGTGGCTGTCGATCAGACTCATCCGATTTCGCACCGGCCGCAAGCCTGCAGCTTGGTACACGCACCCGTTTGTGCTCGACGCGGTGAAAGGCAGCGGACATTTGGCAACGCATGCATGGCCCGCGCTCAAGGGTACCAGATCGTGAGGAATGGTGAATGCCGCATATCGCGACCGACGCAGCCAGTAGCCTGCACCCTCCAGTTTGCTCCGGTTTGCGCAACCAGGAGCGGGCGCTTGCGCACGTTTTCCAACGCATGCATGGCCCGTGCGGACGGCTTTCGGCCGCTTCATGTCGGCCGCTGCCGATGAGCCTTTGGATAGGATCTGAGGGTCGCTTTTCTCCGAAGCCTGCCACGAGTCCGTGCATGAACCTCAGCCGGAGAGCCCATCACGCGTGAGTGAAACAAGATTGCGGCGGCCACGCGCGACAAACGACAAGGCAGACGTAGCTGAAGCGAGCAATCGCCGTGTGGTCAACCCGGTTGCGACCGGCATCCTCGTTCTCGCCGCGCTCTATTTCGCCAGTTCAATTCTTATGCCCCTTGCATTCTCACTGTTCGTGATCGCATTGGCATGGCCGATTCAGGCGGCTCTGCAACGACGGATCCCGCGGCTGGCAGCCTCGCTGGTTACACTTCTGCTTGTCGTTCTGGTGATCATCGTCGTAGGCTCCGCGATTGTCTGGGGGGTCGGCGAACTATCGCAATGGCTGTTCTACAATGCCAGCCGATTGCAAGAGGTCTACGTCCGGTGGGCGGACTGGCTGGAAGGCCACGGAATTGCGATCGTCAGCCCACTAGGAGAGCTTTTCAGTATATCCCGGCTGGTCGGCCTGACCCACAGCCTCGTCACGCGGCTGAACAGCGTCGCCGGCTTTGCCGTGTTGACCTTTATTTTTGTGATGCTGGGACTGTTGGAAGCCGACGACCTGCAACGTCGTTTGCGTTCGTCGTCGGCCCAGCCGCAAGGCGAGCTGCTCTTGAATATCGGCCGCGAAATTGGCGGCAAGATTCGCCGCTTCATGGTCGTGCGCACTATCGCATGTGTTGTGACGGGCTTGGTCGTGTGGGCGTTCACGCTTGCTGCCGGGCTCGAGCTCGCCAGCGCCTGGGCAGCCATCGCCTTTGCGCTTAACTACGTCCCTTTTGTCGGACCGTTGCTGGCCACCATGTTCCCGACGTTGTTCGCCATCGCTCAGTCCGGTTCCTGGCAGTTGGCGCTGACTGTGTTCGTCGGCCTGAATGCCATTCAGTTTGCCATTGGCAGCTATCTGGAGCCGTTCCTGACCGGCGCATCGCTGGCAATCTCGCCTTTCGCCGTTATGTTCGCGGTGTTTTTCTGGAGTTTTATGTGGGGGGTGCCAGGGGCGTTCATCGGCGTGCCTATTCTTATCGTTGTGGTCACATGGTGCGCGCACGCGCAATCGACACGCTGGATTGCAACCTTGCTGTCTGGGGCACCTCCATCGGCTTGATGTCTATCGGCACCGTTAACCATCGCCACCCCAAAGCAAACGTTCAGCTCCGAGATTCAACTTGAATTGTAAAACGATCAAGTTTATGTTCCTGCGCGCGAGGGGAGATGTTCTTTGGCGGAGGGATATCTTCGATGGCTCTTACTTCTCTGACGCATAACGACTGCGATCTAAAGAATATATATGAACCACTTCTAACATTCCTTGGTTTCCAACACCGTGCCTCGGCGGCGAAGCTGTTGAATGACGCAAGTGGGGAACTCTCGTTCCACCGCCCTCTCGTCCTGTATCGATTGTGTGCGCTGTCGAGGGTTCCGTCGTGACCTCGGCTCCGGCAGTGTTGAACCAGCGTGCGGACGCCGGAACGTTGGCTCGCGTTGCGGACAAGCCTGCCCCGGAACGCGTTCCGATTCCCTGCTTTGAATTCTCGACTCGGGAACTGCCTCCGAGGGACCAGTTTGCGGCATGGCGCCAGAACTTCGCGACCATGCTCGACTTTGTCGAGCCGAGCGATACTGCGGCGGGTTTCGCCGGCACGCAGCTTCTCTGGGACCTAGGCGATCTTGCCCTGGCTCAGATCAGCACCAATGGCTTCGATTTTACCAGCCTGGCGGGTCACATTCGCCGGGACCCCATCGATCATTGGTTGGTGACCCTTATCCGAGACGGCAGATCGCAGACGACCACTCCATCCAGGTCTTTCGACGGGGAGGCCGGATCGGTGCAGGTGCATTCGCTTGGCCGGGTCTTCGAGGGAAGCGTTACAGACAGCGAAATGCTGTTGCTGTTCGTACCCCGCGACTTCTGCCGTGACATGGGGTGGGGTCTCGACATGGCCGAGTTCACCGTTCTCGGTGGAGGCATGGGGACGCTGCTTGCCGACTATCTGGCCAGCCTCGCCCAGAGGCTTCCTACGATTGATGTTGGCGATCTTCCTGGCTTGCTCGGTGCGACCAGAGCGATGCTACAGGGTTGCATCGCGCCATGCTCTGACCATCTCGCCGAAGCCCATGATCCGATTTCCGCCACCTTGCTCGAGCGCGCTCGTCGGTTCGTGCAACTTCATCTGTTTGAACCGGATCTCGGCACCGAGCGTCTGACACGCGGACTCGGGATATCGCGTTCACGTCTCTACCGACTTTTCGAGGCTTCCGGAGGGATCGTGCACTACATCCAGCATCGGCGGCTGCTGGCGGCCCATGCAGCGCTCGCTGATCCGAATGACCGCCGTCGAATTCTCGACATTGCTGATGAACACGGCTTCGGTGATGGCGCTGAATTCAGCCGGGCTTTTAGACGCGAGTTCGGATACTGCCCGAGCGAAGTGAGAGCTGGTGTCAAGAACGGACCATCGAACTGGCATCTGAACGAGGTGCAGACCGCTGCCCCGTCCGAGCGTCTGAGCCAGCTGCTTCTTCGGCTCCAGGCGCAATGACCGGCGTGGTCGATATCGCTGAAATCGGGCAACCCCGATCCAATCCCATCGAACAATGCGAGCGCCATCTGCATTGACGGACCGATCCGCGGCCCGCAACGCGGCACCGCGCAGCGATCAAATCCGCGAGCCCGGCCGCCGCGAGAATTCACGCTGTCTTGGCCGCCGATACCCAGCCGTTTGTCAGCCAGGCAATGCCATGCGAAATGAGATCGATACCGAGCAGAAATCCGAGCACCCAAAGGCCGGTCGTGGGCCATCCAGTCAGGACAACAAGGCCGGCCAGAAAACCGAATGTTCCGGACAGAACCATCGCCCAGCCGACGTCGCTCCAGTGCCTGACGCCGACAAAAAGGCGCACGATGCCCGAGGCCACAAGCAGCAGTGCGAGGACGTAGGTCAGGACAAGGGCAGCCTGACACAGGCTGCCTCACCACCATGGCACCAAAAACAATATACAGGATGCCGAGGAGGAATTGCCATATGAAGCCGCCGCGCGGCGATAAGGTTCGACAGCGCAGGCCTGTCCAGATTTGGCCTTACGCAGCTGGCGGCGAAACCATCATTTCCGCGTGGCAATTGGCGCAGCGCGCGCTAGTCCCGACAATCTCCGCGTCGCTCACGCGCAGCTCCCTGCGGCATTTCGGGCAAGTGAGGCCTGCCGGCGTCTCCGCAAAATCAAACTGCGGGCCTACATAAGCGCAGAGCATGTGATGAATGACCGAGGAAAATACCAGGCGAGCAGCCCCGCATACTGGGCAAAACGACTGATCCGCCTCGATCTGCATTTGAGTTGCGCCCCCGACGAGACAATTAGCGAAGCCCAAGAAAATCAACCAGCGCGGCGGCCGCGCGGGCGGCTACACTTGTATAGTACATGTGGATGTCGACGGTGGCGTTTAAGGCGGGCGCCACCGCGTCCTGATTGAATCGAACGCGTGCGATCTGCGCCGACTGACCAGCGGGCCGCCCAACAGTCTGCTCCGCGCCGAGCACGTCAGAGACCGGCAAAATTTCGGCGATCGCGCCCAAGATTCGCCTGTTGCCGAACAGCACGAAGACTTCATCCCCCACCTTCGGATCGACCAAGCGATGGTTTGGAACGTACCAGTCGACGTAGATGTCCGTCGTATCATAAATTTCGGCAATGGCAGTGCCCGCCACCAGCGACTGCCCGATGCGCGCGAAGCGCCGCGACACGACGCCGGCGATCGGCGCGACAACCCGGCCATCGGCGAACACACGCTCGGCCTCGTCGAGGTGCTGCTGCAGCCGCTGACGGAATGCGCTCAAGGATTCGATCTGGACGGAAGCCTCCGCGGCTTCCGCCTCCTGCGAAGCGACGGCTTTGAGCGCCTGCGCGCGAGCGTTGAGGACCTCCATCTGGAAGGAGAGGCTCACGCTTGCGGAAGGGGCAGCTTCGAGGCGTTTCACCGCCGCCTCGGTGAGTCGCAGGTAGGAGCGCGTCGCCTCAAGAGAGTCCCGCGCGACACGCGCCCTAATCCGCAACTCGGCCTCGCGGCCCGCAAGGTCGGCCAGCGCGCGCATGTAGGTCGCGACGATCTCGTCCTGCTGCGGCGAGCGAACTTGCGCAATCTCGTCGCCTGCGCTGATCCTGTCGCCGGGCGCCACATGAGTGTCGATGACCTGCACAACATAGGGCAGCGACACCAGCTGTCGGGGCGCCGAGACGATGCCGGGTCCGCCGAGAAAGACGAGTGGCGCGCCGAAATAAATGATGACGACGGCGAGCAGTCCAAAGACACTCGTGCCGTAGACGATGCGGACGAACCGTCCGGCCGTGCGCCGGCGACTCTCGATCGGATCCGGAATATTGGGATCAAGGCGGTTGAGCCCGATGTTCATCTGTTTCGTCTCAGTTACGGTCGCTCAAGAGCGCGCGACGAACGCGCAGCGGCACGTAGTCGTCATGCCGCGAACTAGCGAACAGGATTTCGGCTGAGTAGGTCACGAACCGCGCGCACTTCATGACGATACCCTGGTAGAGCGGGAAGATCAGCGACACCGAAAAGCCAAAGAAGCCGGCGGAATTGTTAAACAAAGCGAATGCAAGCGCAACGTTGAACAACGACGTGACAAGCATTAGTATATAGACGGCCCCAAGAAAAATAATCGTATTCTCTCCAAGCACAGAAACAATGTAGATCAAATAAAATGGGAAAATGAGCGTAGGAATCAAGTCGAGAACGATGAAGTCCAGTCTTTGAAGCGTGTCCGGCAGCCGCTCGTGTGGGTGGAGCAGACTGAATTCGCCATACATCAGGAAGCGGACTCGCAAGGCGTCCCGGTCCCAGCGCGCCCGTTGCCGCAACAGACTGACGGGGTTGTCCGGAACGGCTGTGGTTGCCCAGGCATCCGGTACAAAGCGGACAGCATGGCCCAAGCGGCGCAGGCGCAGAGTGAATTCCAGATCCTCGCCGGGACCGACATCGAGCCCGCCCTGCTGCATGAATACCTCGCGCCGGTACATAGAGCAGGCGCCGGAACAGCACGCGATGGCCTCGATCATGTCGAGGAAAGAACGTCCCGCTGACAGCGACATCAGATACTCGACGCTCTGAAGCCCGGTCGTCAGCGTTTCTCGCTCGTTGGCGACGTCGATGTTGCAACTCGCAGCCGCCACATGCGGGTCGCGGAAAACAGCTGCCATCCGCGACAGCGTCGTCGGATCGAAGGTCGTATCCGAATCCGCGGTCAGCAGCAGATCGCCACGGGCGAATCGCGCCGCCGCGTTCACTGCTGCGCTGCGGCCGCAGCGCGTGCCGTGGCAGATGATCATATCCACCTCGCCGCGCGCGCGAGCGCGCTCACCGATTGCCCGGGTCGCATCGGTGGATCCGTCATCGACGACGATGATCTCAAGCGGCGGCAAGGTCTGCCGGCGCAGTGAAGCGATCGAACTGTCGAGCCCGGCGGCGCCGTTGAAGGCCGGCAGGATGACGCTGATTGAAGCGTCGCCGGGCGGCGCGTGGCCATGCCCGGGCCTCGTCAGAATGAGGAGCAGAGCAAGCGAGATCAAGGACAATGTGTAGCGGGGAATGTCGAAGATCAGCGCCGCGAAGATCAGCGAGAACAAATTCGTTCCGGCCAGATGTTGCGCCAACTCGAACACGCGGGCCACTACGCTGTCTTGGCCGCTGGTAGCCAGCCATATGCCAGCCAGGCAATGCCATGCGAAATGAGATCAATACCGAGCAGAAATCCGAGCACCCAAAGACCCGTCGTGGGCCATCCGGTGAGGATGACAAGGCCGGCCAGAAATCCGAATGTTCCGGACAAAGCCATTGTCCAGCCGACGTCGCTCCAGTGCTTGAAGCCGACAAAGAGGCGTACGATGCCGGAGGTCACAAGCAGCAGTCCGAGGACGTAGGTCAGGACAAGGGCGCCTGACACAGGCTGCCTCACCACCATGGCACCAAAAACAATATACAGGATGCCGAGGAGGAATTGCCATATGAAGCCGCCCCATCCCTTCATCCAGAAGGCGTGCATCATCTCGAACGCACCCACCACGATGGCCGTAACACCAATGACAATGGTGCTGATCACGGTAGCCAGCGCGACGTCGCCCAAGACGAATACGCCCCCGACAATGAGAACGAGGCCAAGGAGAAGACGAACCGATGTGGGTGGCAAAGTCGATGCGGTTCCATTCTCATAGGCAGTCATGGCTTCCTCCTCGATTGCTGGACTCCCTCATTGGTGTCGATCCCTGCCTTCGTCCGGACAGTGGCCCATTCCGCAATATGCTGGATCGCCGCGAATAAGGCCGGGATGATGAAAAGGCCGATCGTCGTTGCGGCCAGCATGCCGCCAAAGATTGTGACGCCCACCGCCTGGCGCGCGCCGGCTCCGGCGCCGGTGGACACCGCCAGTGGAACAATGCCCAGAATGAAAGAGAGAGCCGTCATCATCACGGCACGGAAGCGCTGCTCGGCGCCAAGTCTTGCCGCTTCGGCGATCGGTTGCCCTTCCTCGCGGCGTTCCTTGGCGAATTCGACGATCAGGATGGCGTTCTTCGACGCCAGCCCGATGAGCAGCACGATGGCGATCTGCACATAAAGACTGTTTTGCAGTCCGAAAAGCATGAGCGCCCCTGTAGCGCCGAACAAGGCGGCTCCAAGGGACAGAATTACGGCGATTGGAAGCATCCAGCTTTCATACTGCGCTACCAAGAACAGATAGGCGAACAAGAAGGCCAGTCCGAAGATCATGGTCTCCTGTCCGGCGCTGCGCCGTTCCTGGAACGACAGGCCGGACCACTGGTAGCCATAGCCGACCGGCAGCGCCTGGGCCGCGACGCGTTCGATGGCGTCCATCGCCGCTCCGGAACTGCCGCCTGGCGCGACTTGGCCGTTGATCTGTGCCGCTACAGAGAGGTTGTAGCGGGAGATGACGAAGGGCGCGAGCACCGTGCTGGTCGATACCACCGCCCTGAGCGGCACCATCGCACCCATCCGGCTGCGAACATGGAGATTGAGGATATCCTCGGCGTCCCCGCGATGCTCGGCGTCAGCCTGCAGGTTGACCTGGAAGACTCGCCCCTGCAGCGTAAAATCGTTCACGTAACGCGACCCGAAGCTGGCGCCGATCGTCGAATAGATGTCGGACACGCTCACTCCAAGCGCTTCGGCGCGGGTCCGGTCGACATCGACATAAATCTGCGGCACATCGGCGCTGAAGGTAGTCGCCACACCGCCGATTTCCGGTGCCTGGTTGATCGCCGTAACGAATGCACGGACCACCGCCGCGATCTCTTCCGGCGGCTGGCCCTGCAAAGCCTGGAGGCGCAGATCGAGGCCACCGACCGCCCCGATGCCGGAAATGGCCGGTGGCGAAAAGACTGCAACATTGGCGCCCGGAATGGTCGAGAACTGCGCGCGCAATCTTGCGAGGATGGCGTCCAGCCGCAGATCCGGCGTGTTGCGCTGATCCCAAGGATCCAGCGCCGCAACCACCATCGCTCCGTTGGGAGATTGTGTCCCCTGCACGATGCTGAAGCCTGCGACCGAAATGACGTTTTCGACGCCTTTCGTTGCCGACAGAGTCCTTTGAACCTCACCGACAATCGCCCTCGTGCGGTCGAGCGAGGCGGCATTCGGAAGCTGGATATCGACAAACAGGGCGCCCTGGTCCTCGTCCGGGAGGAAGGTAGCGGGGAGACCGCTGAACAGCAGGTAGGCGCCCAGGAAGCAGGCGGCAAGCGCGGCGAGAGGTATGATCCACAGGCGCACCAGGAAACCGACCAGCCGACCATAGCTGACACGCGTCGCGTTTATGAAGCGCGCGAACCAGCCAAGTGGACCGCGCCGGTATCCGCTCTGTCCGCGCCTCAGCAAGATCGCGCTGAGCGCCGGGCTGAGCGTGAGGCCGACAACGGACGAGATAACCAGCGCCGCCGACAAGGTGACCGCGAACTGACGGTAGAGCTGCCCGCTTATGCCGGATAGGAAAGCTGTCGGGATCACCACGGCGAGGAGGACGAGCGTGGTGGAAATGATCGGACCCGTAATCTGCCCCATCGCCTTGCGGGCGGCCGCCGCCGTTTCGACCGCGGAGTCTTCCTCCATGACATGCTTGACGTTCTCGACGACAAGGATAGCGTCGTCGGCGACCAGTCCGATCGCCAGGACCAGGGCTAGCAGCGAGATCGAGTTTATCGAATATCCGAACGCCAGCAGGATGGCGATGGCGCCCAGCATTGCGACGGGCATGGCCAGCGCCGAGACCAGGGTGGCGCGCCAGTCCTGCAAGAACAGATAGGTGACGACGAGCACGATCAGGAATGCCTCGCCGAGGATCCGCACGATAAGCGAGAGGCTCGTACGGACGAACCGTGTCGCGTCGTAGACGACCTGGTACTGGAGGCCGGGCGGAAACGTGGGTGCAAGACGCTGTAGCTCGGCGAGCACGGCGTTGGCCGTCTGGATCGCGTTGGCTCCCGGCGCCTGGTTTATCTGAAGCATCGCCGTGTCATGTCCGGCGAAGCTCGCGCTCGATGAATAATTGCGCGCGCCGAGTTCGATGCGGGCGATGTCGTGCAACCGAACGATCGCTCCGGCCCCGCCGGTGCGCACGACGATGGCCCCGAATTCATCCGTGCTCATGAGGCGGCCGCGGGCCACGAGCGTATACTGCAGCTCGGTGCCTTCTCGCGCCGGTGGAGCCCCGGCCTGGCCAAGCGAGGCCTGGATGTTCTGCCGCTGAATGGCGGTGGCCACGTCATCGGCAGTTATGCCGAGCGCATCCATGCGTGCCGGATCCATCCATATGCGCATAGAATATTCGGACGCGCCGACGACGGAAGCCTCACCGACACCGGTAACGCGCGAGAGGGCGTCGGCGATTGTCGTCGCGGTGAAGTTAGTGATCTGCAGCACGTCGAGCTTGCTGTCTGGAGAATAGAAGGCGATGCCGAGCACGAAATCAGGCGATCTCGACCGCACGGACACGCCTTGCTGGGTGACCGCGGCCGGCAATTGGGAAATCGCCAGTTGCGCCCTGTTCTGCACATTGACCTGCGCAATGTCTGGATTTGTGCCGACTTCGAACGTCACGGACAGCGAATATTGCCCGGCATTCGAACTCGTTGACGACATGTACATCATATTGGGGACGCCATTGATGGCCGTCTCCAGAGGGCCGCCGACGACATCGGCTATTACTTCCGCGCTGGCACCGGGATAGGTGGCCGAGACGCTGACGGTGGGCGGTGTGATCTCTGGATATTGCTGCACCGGCAGCGAAAAAATGGCGATTGCGCCTGCAATCGAAATGACGATTGACAAGACGATCGCCAGCCGGGTCCGGGTTATGAAGAGATCGGAAATCATGAGCCGCCGCCGACCGGCTGGCCTTCGCTCGGCTGAACCGTCATGCCTTCGGCGAGACGCTGGATTCCCTGGACAACGACCTGCTCGCCTCCATTCAAGCCGGTGTTGACCGCCCATCCATTGCTGACGCGCGCGCCGGTATCGATGCGCCGTTGCGAGACGACATTGTTCTTGCCCAGCAGATAGACAAACCGCCCCTCGCTATCCTGCAGCACCGCCGTCTGGGGCACTACCGGCAAGCTGGGCGCGTCTTTCCGCTGCACATAGAGGGTGACGAATTGCCCAGGGAGAAGGATGTGACGAGGATTCGGGAAAACCGCGCGAGCCGCAACGGTACCCGTCTGCGGGTCGATCTCGTTCTCGACAAATTCGAGTCGACCAGTAGCGTCGTAGTCCGTCCCGTTGGCAAGACGCAGTGAAAGCTTCAGCGTTTTCGGATCGATGTTGCTGCCGCTCGCCTCCTGCTGCCGTATGGTCACAAGCAACCCCTCGGTCACGGCGAAAGCCACGCGGACCGTGTCCAGGCTGACTATTCGTGCCAGCGAACCGGAATCCGGTCCGACCAGATTGCCCGTCGTGAATGTCGCACGGCCGATGTTGCCGGAGATCGGTGCCGTGACGCGAGCATAGGCCAGGTTGAGTTCGGCGGTGTGGAGGGCCGCCTCCGCAACCTGCACATCGGCGGCAGCGACATCGAATGCCGCCTGGACCTCGTCCAGGGCGGCCTGCGAGACCGTTCTTCGAGCGAACAGGTCCCGGTTGCGCGCCAGCGTCCGTTCGGCTGACCCGCGTGTCGCCTCGGCACGCGCCACCTGCGCCCGTGCCGACGTGACCAAGGCATCAAGCTGATCCGGTTCGATTTCAAACAGCGTGTCCCCAACCTTCACCGTCTGCCCATCCTTGAAATCGACGGAGTGCAGAAAGCCGGTGACGCGCGCGCGGATATCCACTGCTTCGATCGCCTCAACACGAGCGGTGAAGGTTGCCGGATTGCTCGCCGGCTGGACCTCGATCTTCTCGACGACAACGGCGGGAGGCGGAGCCTGCGTTGGACCGCGCTGCTGGGCCGATGAACCCGAACTCATGCAAGCGGCCGTGACGGTTGCAAAACAGACCAATACGAGGCGGGCACGAGAAACGTGCCGGATCGCTGCATCTCGATTGAGCGAGGTTACACGCTGCGTCGTCATGACCGGGCCCTGCGCATCGTGAGGGCTATTGCAATGTAGGCGCTGCCGGCGACGAGGAGAGAAATGCCAGCAACTGTGCCTGGCGTGTAAATGCTGGTGTAGGGCAACTTCAATGCGAGCGTCGCACTAGCGGCCAGCGCGACCAGGCCCGATACTCCGAACCACGGCCAACCATCTTGATCGCGCACCTGGAACGCGAGCGCGACTTGTAAAATGCCCTGCACCAGAAGCACCAAGGCGATCAGAAGAGTGATCGCCAGAGCGCCCTTGAAGGGATTGAAATATATCAGGATACCACCGACCAGTTCGACCGCGCCGGTCAACTCTTGCCAGATGAATCCGCTCCATTCCTTGACTCGCAAGGATTGAACCATCTTCACGATGCCCGCCAGCGAAAGCACGAACCCAAGGACAACGCTTGCCGCGAATGTAGATACAACGGGCAGTGCGACGGCCAACACTCCAGCCGACGCCAGGGTAATGCCCAACGCCAAAAACCACCCCCATTTGGAATGCAGGGAGGTTGCTCGGCGCTGGGGATCGGTTCCGCTCGTGGATACGCCGCTCATTGTCGATTGCCTAACCAGAATTCCTGCATGAGTGGCGCCCATTTCTGATCTCCGGGAACGCTCTCTTGTCAGTAATCCACCGGATCACGGATTATCGGACAGGTCATGCAGTGGCCGCCGCCACGACCGCGGCCCAGTTCCGCGCCGATGATGGTAATGACCTCTATGCCCTCCTTTCGCAGCAGCGTGTTTGTATAGGTGTTGCGGTCATAGGCGTACACGACGCCCGGCGATGCACAGACCAGATTTGCGCCACTATCCCATTGGGTGCGCTCGCGGACGTAGGCATTGCCGCCGGTCTCAACAACACGCATCTTCTTGAGGCCGAGCGAGTCGCGCACCGTCTCGACGAAGGTGCCTTTGTCCTTATGCAGTTCGACGCCGCCCTTGCCGTCCGGCCGGTAGGAGAACGCCTCTATGCCATTGACGATATCGGGGTAGAGCAGCACGCAGTCGCGATCGGCAAAGGTGAACACCGTGTCGAGATGCATCGCCGCGCGCAGTTTCGGCATCGCCGCGACGATGACGCGCTCGGCCGCGCCCTTCTCGAACAGCGTCGCAGCGAGCTGGCTGATGGCCTGACGCGAGGTGCGCTCGCTCATGCCGATCAGAACATTCCCCTTACCGATCGGCATGACGTCGCCGCCCTCGAGCGTGGCGAGACCCCAATCCTTGGTCGGGTCGCCCCACCACACATTCACCTTGCCGGCGAAGTCGGGATGGAACTTGTAGATCGAGGTGGTGAGGATGGTTTCCTCATGCCGCGCCGGCCAATAGAGCGGGTTCTGCGTGACGCCGCCATATATCCAGCAGGTGGTGTCGCGGGTGTAGAGCGTGTTCGGCAGCGGCGGGAGTAGATACTCGTTCACCCCGGCCGCGTCGCGGATCAACTCGAGCTGTTCGCCGCCGATGGATTCGGGGAACTCGTGGGTCGAAAGGCCACCGATCAGCGTCTCCGCCAGATCGCGATTGGAGAGCCCCTCCAGATAGGAGCGCACCTCGTCAACGAGGCCGAGGCCGACCTGGTTCGGCACCACCTGATTGTCGAGGATCCATTTCTTCGCCTCGGGGACGGCGACGGTTTCGGCGAGAAGGTTATGCATCTCCACCACCTCGATGCCGCGGTCGCGCATCTTGGTCATGAAGTCGAAATGGTCACGCTTGGCGTTGTCGACCCACAGCACGTCATCGAACAGCAGTTCGTCGCAGTTGGTGGGCGTCAGGCGCTGATGAGCGCGGCCGGGCGCGCAGACCATGACCTTGCGAAGCTGCCCGACTTCGGAATGCACGCCGAATTTCGTTTCCATCGTCATGGTTTGTGCCTTTCTCGTCAAGGTGTAATGGCGCCGGTCAACAGGCCGACGAAACCGGCGAGGCCGGCGACCAGTGTGACAGCGAAGATGATGAGTTCGACCGATGTGAAGAACCGCGCGTTCTGTTCACGTCGCGCCCAGAGGTACAGGATGGTCCCCGGCACAAAGAGCACCGCCACCAGCAGGACGTATTTCAAGCCGGCGGCCAGAAACATGACAAGCGTGTAGGCGACGGCGATCCAGGCGAATAACTGGTCGCGCCCGCGCTGACCAGGCGAGGTCTCGTACCCCTCGCCGCGGCGGGCGATCAGCACGCCATAGCCCGCCACCAACAGGTAGGGCAGCAGCGCCGTCACGCTTGTCATGTCGAGCATGACGTTGAAGGCGTCACGCGACCAATAGGTTGAGATGACGAATAGCGAGACGACGATATTGGTCAGCCAAAGCGCGTTGGCGGGAACCCGGTTGCCGTTCTGCGCCGCGAAAAGCTTGGGCATGTCCTGCGACTTCGCCGCGGCGAACAGCACCTCGGCGCAGATCAACGACCAGGCGAGATAGGCGCCGAGCACCGACACCAGCACGCCGATGGAAATGAACACCGCGCCCCAATGTCCCACGACCAGTTCGAGCGCGCCGGCGAGCGAGGGCTGTTGGACTCCGGCGATGGCCGCACGCGTCGCCGTGGCGTAGGGCAGAAGGGTGATGGCCACCATCAGACCGGTGACGCCGACGAAACCCAGGATGGTGGCTGTGCCGACATCCGAACGCTTCTGGGCGAAGCGCGAATACACGCTCGCCCCCTCGATGCCGAGGAACACGAAAACGGTGATCAGCATGGTGTCGCGCACCTGCGCCAGCAGGGTCTTTTCCGGCATGCCCACGCCGCCGAGAAAGTTCTCGGAGAATTGCGTGTAGTTGAACGCGAACGCCATGGCGAGGATCGCCACGATGATCGGTACGATCTTGGCGACCGTCACGACGCTATTGATGAAGGTGGCCTGCTCGACGCCGCGCAGGATCATGAAATGGAAGGCCCAGATGCCAACCAGCGAGACGATGATCGCGGTCGCGGTGCTCCCATCCCCGAAAATCTCCGGGAAAAAGCGCCCGAGCGTCGATCCGATCAGCACCCAGTAGAAGACGTTTCCGAGGCAGCTTCCGAGCCAATAGCCGAACGCCGAGAGGAAGCCCATATAGTCGCCGAAGCCCGCCTTGGCATAGGCGAAGACGCCGGAATCGATATCCGGTTTCTTCTCGGCCAGCGCCTGGAACACCCGGGCCAGCATGTACATGCCGGTTCCGGCTATCGCCCAGGCGATGATGGCGCCGAACGGGCCCGTCGCGGTGGCGAACCTGCCGGGCAGATTGAAGATGCCGGCCCCGATCATCGATCCGACAACCATTGCGATCAAGGCGAACAAGGACAGCTTCTGCTCGGACTTACTTGCCACGTGCCTCTCCCGAGTGATCGGAAATCATCTGTCCGTGAGCCAACAAGCGGGCTGGAATTTCAGTACAAACCAAACCCTATGCTTTTGGCGGGGTCGTGAAATTAGCTGAGAGTCTCATTCCTGTGCATCGCGTCTCTATTTCGGAGCCTCGACGCAATACACCGCCGCAGTGGAGTTACATCGGCTGGACTTGTGACTTTCTCCGATGCAGCATCGGGTGAGCGACCTGGACCGGTTTAGCAATTCGGACGGATTTCGCTTGTGCAATTGACGACCGGCTCGAGACGCGGCCATGGCATCCCAGACCTCGCAGAAGCTTTCGCTCGCGGCGCTAACGGCGATGGTGGTCGGATCAATGATCGGCGCCGGCATATTTTCGCTGCCTCGTACCTTCGGCAACGCAACCGGACCAGTCGGCGCAATCATCGCCTGGTGTATCGCCGGGACCGGGATGTATACGTTGGCCCGCGTCTTTCAGGCGCTCGCGGAGCGCAAGCCCGAACTCGATGCCGGCATCTTTGCCTACGCAAAAGCCGGCTTCGGTGACTACGCTGGTTTCCTTTCTGCGTTTGGCTATTGGTTGGTTGCCTGCATTGCCGACGTCTCATATTGGATTCTGATCAAGTCGACGCTCGGCGCGTTCTTCCCGGTTTTTGGCAACGGTGACACGGTCCCGGCGGTGGTGGTCTCGTCGATCGCACTCTGGCTGTTCCACTTCACGATCCTGCGCGGGATCAAAGAAGCTGCCGTCATCAACACCGTCGTTACGGTCGCAAAAGTCATTCCCATCCTTACCTTCATTTTCATTCTGGCCGGAACGTTCAAGGCGAACATCTTCGTCAGCAACCTATGGGGCGGAGAGCTGGCATCGCGAAGCGGTCTCTTTGAGCAAATCCGAGCGACCATGCTTGTCACAATCTTTGTGTTCATTGGGATTGAGGGAGCAAGCGTCTATTCTCGCTATGCCAAGGAACGCTCCGATGTCGGCAGGGCGACGATAGTCGGTTTCGTCGCCGTTTTGTTCCTGCTGGTGCTGGTGACGCTTCTGCCGTATGCCGTACTTACACAGGCGGAAATCGCGGGAATGAGGCAGCCATCCATGGCTTCCGTTCTCGAGGCCGTCGTCGGTAATTGGGGCGCGGTTTTCGTCAGCGTAGGGCTGATTGTTTCTGTGCTAGGCGCTTATCTCGCCTGGTCGTTGATCTGTGTCGAGGTGCTGTTCGCGGCCGCAAAGAGCGGCGACATGCCAAGGATTTTTGCGCGTGAAAATGCCAACAAAGTCCCGGCCGCCGCGCTGTGGCTGACCAATATCGTCATTCAAGTCTTCGTTATAAGCACGCTTTTCTCGCAAGATGCGTTCGCGCTCATGGTGAAGCTGAGCAGTGCCATGGTGTTAATTCCTTACCTGCTCGTGGCTGGATACGGCTTCCTTCTCGCTTTACGCCGAGAGACTTATGGAACCCAACCCGCACAGCGATCCCGCGACTTGATCGTGGCTGGCATTGCCACATTGTATGTTGCGTTCATGATCTACGCAGGCGGCCTGAAATTTCTGTTGCTGTCATCTATTCTCTACGCACCCGGTACGCTGCTCTATGTTCAGGTCAGACGGGAACAGAACAAACCAGTGTTGGTCGGCGTAGAATGGATAGTGTTGGCAGCTGCGGCACTTGGTTGCCTCGTTGGCATTTACGGAATTGCCAGCCGCGACATCATTATCTAGCTGTGCGAGCGCTTCAGTTCCTTGGCCGACAAGACATACCAAGGAATGTCTGGCCTAAATCAAGTGCGTAATTCGGTTACCCTCCGTAGAATGTCGCCGCGAAGTGCTGTCGGCTATTCATCCCTGAAGTAACAATCAGCGTGCCAATCGGTCCTGGTTGGCAACGCATGGGAGACGTCATGGGTATCGCAGCTCGCTTTCTGGCCACGACGACAGTTGCGATCCCTTCAGCCAGACCGCAGTTGCCGCGCCTTGCGACTCTGAAATGCGGAACCAGCCTGCTCGGCGCAGAAGGATAGCGATCATGAACGACAGCCTCTCGCCGCGCGAAATCGTGCGGGCAATGGTGGATCTCGGCGCCGCAAAAGCCGCTCACAGCGTTCCTGATCTTTTGATCCGCGGCATGCTTTCCGGGGCGCTCCTTGCCTTCGCGACGAGCATGGCCCTGGAGGGTGCGCTTCAGACAAATGTCGCGCTCGTCGGCGCTCTCATCTTCCCGGTGGGATTTGCCATCATCATCATCCTTGGCCTCGAACTCCTGACCGGGAATTTTGGCCTGGTACCCCTGGCCGTCCTCGCTCACCGCACGACGGTCGGCCGGATGTTGGCCAATTGGTTCTGGGTTTTCGTCGGCAACATGCTCGGTTCGCTCATCTTTGCCGGGCTGTTCTATGTCGTCCTGACCGATGTCGGCAATGTTGGGGCGAGTGCGCTCGGAGATCATCTGCGTGCGCTCGCCGAAGCGAAGACGATCGCCTATGAGCCGTATGGATACGACGGACTGGTGACCGTCTTCGTCAAGGCCATGCTCTGCAACTGGATGGTTTGCCTCGGCGTCGTCATGGGGATGAGTTCGAAGTCCACCCTCGGCAGGATCGTCGGATGCTGGTTGCCCATATTCGCCTTCTTCGCGCTCGGTTTCGAGCACTGCGTCGTCAACATGTTCGTCATTCCCATGGGGATGATGCTCGGGGCCAAGATCAGCTTCGCAGACTGGTGGTACTGGAACCAGATACCCGTGACCTTGGGCAACATTGCTGGCGGTTTCCTCTTCACCGGACTTCCTCTCTATTGGACCTACCTGAAGGGTGGCGCAGAAGACGTGCCTGCCCCTGCGGCGAGGATGTCACTCGGCCCGGCCGAGTGATGGGCCAGCATTCCGGCGAACACATCTTCTTCCTCGGCATTGGGTCGCCCACAATTGCTTCGCGAAAGAATGTAGTCGTTTCGAAAAGAAGGACTCAGTCGGGTCCGCCATGGTGGCGCCGACAGCACCCAGCCGAACAGCTTCGATTGGACACAGCTAGAGCCAGGAAAGGCGCCGGCACATGCCTGACAGACCAGATGTGCAGTCCCGAACCAGAGGATGGCTGTGGCTGTCAGGTTCGCGGCCGACCGAGTTCAGTCCGGATCACAAATTGCAATCGCCGCCATTGCGCATCGCCTGATGACCACGAACATGACGCAACTCGACCTTCCGCCCGATGTTTCGCCGCAGCCGAGTTTTCGCTCGGCTGACACTTCTTTTTCGGCAAGCGGCGCGGCGGCCGAGATCACTGACGAACGCAGGCGAGCGATCGTCGCGGAGATTCCACGGCTGCGTGGTTATGCGCGCGCGCTGTTGCGGGACCGCGATGCCGCCGACGACCTTGTGCAGGACAGCCTCGAACGGGCGCTGTCGAGGATGGCGAACTGGACGGCCGGCGATACGCCACGCCGCTGGCTGCTCACGATCATGCACAATCTGTTCGTTGACCAGTTGCGGCGCGCCAAACGCCATGCCCAGGCGGTGACCACGATCTCAGAAACGATAGATGCGATCGCGAAGTCGCCACAGGCCGACAGGCTCGTATTCGTGGACGTATTCTCGGCGCTTCAGCAGATCAATCCCGAACGACGCGCAGCACTCGTGCTTGTCGCGGTCGAAGGCCTCTCCTATGCCGATGCCAGGAAGGCGCTGGGCATTCCCGTGGGGACGCTGACGTCGCGGATCGCCAGGGGCAGAGAGGAGCTGCGATCGATCCTCGAAGGTGTCTCGCGGCCAGGCCAACCAGGGTGAGCAAAGAATGAACCGTCAGCGTTTTCAATGATGAACCAAGGCACCTGCCGTCCACACCGGCGCGGCGTCACGGGGTCATATCCGGCGAACGGCGGAGGGTCGAGAACCGCTGGAGCGAGCGGGCGGGATCGATAGATTTTCGCGCGATACCGGATGACGACTTTGCCATCGCTATTGATTTGCGCTTCGAAGGCCCAACCGTTCTGCAATCCGTACCAGATCGGGCAAGGTTCGCACCGCCATCTTCCGCATGAGATGCCCGCGATGGATCTTGACCGTAATTTCGCTAAGGCCCATCTCGCCCGCGATCTGCTTGTTCATCAGGGCCTTGGTCACGAAGAACATGACTTCCTTTTCACGAGAGGTCAATGTTTGGTATAGGGCTGATATCGTCGCCGCTTCCTGTTCGGATTCCCACCTTATGCGGTCGTTCCGAGCGCGCCGAAGACCGCATCAAGCATGTCCTGGTCCCGGAACGGTTTGGTCAGAAAATCGATCGCTCCGGCTTTCATCGCGCGCACTGACATCAGGACATCCCCGTGTCCTGTCATGAAGACGACCGGCATTTGAATGTTCGACTTTGCAAGATGAGCCTGGAAATCGAGGCCGCTTACGCCGGGCAGACGGATATCGAGAACGAGGCAGCTTGGCGTTTCCGGCAGTTTGCCCTGCAGGAATTGGCTGGCGGAGGCGAACAGTTCGACATGCAGCCCCACGGACCTGAACAGGCCACTCAGGGCATCTCGCACAGCGTTATCATCATCGATGACATAGACTGTCGGCGCAAAAGCGGTCGACGCGGTTTGGCCTGGATTGGAACCTGTTGTCACGATAGCGATCCGCCTCTCACAATTCCTGCTCCGCACGGCCCAGGAATGGCACAGCGCCATACTAGCATATCAATTTGGCAACGAACCCCGCCACTAGGCGAGACGTGGTCGCGACTGTCGGCAATGCCGAGGGGGCTGGGATGGGTTCCGCGCGCTACACCATCAATATCACCAATCCACCCATCGGCGCATGTGCGCTGATGTTTCTGCAGTCGCGCCCTCTTGTGCAGCGGGGCCAGGCAGGCGATCACCGAAACCTGCCTGGAATTCAACCGCACAGGTTGGTGGCAATCTTCCCGGAACGAACGCAAAATTCCGATTTGGAACGCACGCGACTTCGCTCCGAAAGCAATGGCGGTGGCAACGCTCGGCTCACTACGAAGAGGTCATTCCGGCTTGATTTCGCGTGGCCAGTTCAGCGCATCGTCGATGCACCGGATCATGGCGGCGGCGTCAAAAGGCTTGTAGAAGAAGCCTGCCGCCCCTGCAGCGAGGGCATTTTGCCGGGTCCGTTCGTCAGGATAGGCCGTGATAAGAATCACCGGAACGGTGTGGCCACGTGCCAGGAGCAACGTCTGCAGTTCCAACCCGTTCATTTCCGGCATCTGCACATCGGTAATGACACAGCAGGCGTCGGCGAGCCGTGGCGAACGCAAGAGTTCCTCGCCAGAGGCAAACAGGTTCGCGGCAAAGCCGCAGGAACGTATCAGATTCGCGGTGGACGTGCGGACCGCCTCGTCGTCGTCAACTATGGCAACCATCGGAATTTTCGGCACATCGGTGTCCCCCGGAGACTGTGTCGCCCGGCGTCGCCCGGCGCGCTGTCATCTCGGCACCAGCATACAAACGTAGAGCCAAGACCGAAATCATACAGAGGTTTGACTGAGCTGAGGTTCGCAGGCAGCGATGCCGCGACCTGGCGACCGGACGGAGAACCGTACGGCTACACAGCGGCGTCAGGGTTCAACGGCACGGTGGGATGATTGTCGCACGGCGCCGGCGGCCACAAGGTTGCCGTCATCGCTAGACGCGCCCAAGGCGCCGCCGCCAATAGTAGATACCATCGTATACGCAGCATAGCTGATGATATGATTCATTCAGACGGCCATTCAATGGAGCAGATTTCCCACCCGTGTACCTTGGCCAGCAAGCAGAAGAAAAGTCTGAGGCTAGAGGAGCACGGGCCCAATGCAGTTCCACTCATCGTCTGCATCCGAATATTACGATCGGCAACCGGCAGAGGATCGGCCCGTCCTTCCTCGACGCGACGGCATGGTCCGACCGATGCATGTCGCCGGCCCGCCTCGAACGCCTGAAGTCGGCTCGTCATTGTTCGACCCATTCGACGCACGCAACGGCACCTACCCGGTGGCGCCAGACTGCCGCATGATTTCGATCCCCCTCACTCATATGAATGTGGTTCTCTCGGTGTCCGCTGCAGCGATGCCGCAACCCCGTCGCGGCGGTCTAACGATGCATGCAAATGCGGCCGCAGACCCTGATCCTAAGGCGGCGCCCAGTGGGGCCATGGCGCAATTTGCCCAAGCGGGCCGAAGCGCGATCGACGGTCTGAATGTCCACGCGCCTCGGGACCTAGGCCTTGCCGAACTGGTCCCGGAACGACACTCCTCTGATCCGATCGTCCAGCGTCTTTCCAGGGCGCTCGAGGCGGCCGAAGACAGCCATGATGGATTTGGCAACCTCTATGCCGATGCAGTCCGCCTTGCCATCGTAACCCGCTTGCTCACGCTGCGCTCAGATCCGCAGCCAGACCCGGATGAGCCGGCGGCACGCTCTACGGCCGCCCTGTCCAAATGGCGATGGAAGCGCGTCGTCGAATACGTCGATTCACATCTCGATGAGACGATTACGCTCGCCGACATGGCAGCAGTGGCGGGGCTCAGCCGAATGTATTTCGCCGCACAGTTCCGGGCGGCCACCGGCATTCGCCCGCATGAATTCCTGCTGCGGCGACGGATTGACCGTGCCAAGCAGATGCTCATCGAGACCGAGATGACCCTGGTCGATGTGGCGCTGAGCGTCGGCTTTCAGAACCAGGCCCATTTCACCACGGTCTTCGGACGTTTCGTTGGCGAGACACCCTATCGCTGGCGTTGCGGCAATCGCAGGGATGTCGGAGATCGCCCTTTCGACAGCGATCCCGTCGGTTGGCGCTACCCGCCTCCTGGGTCGGATGCGCGGCCCCTTCAGCTGTCAGCTCCGGGAGAGTTGCCGCCCCGGAGCGCTGCCGGTGCAACATAGTCGACATCGCTGGCAGCAGCATTGCGATGGAAAGATGTTGCTTGCCGGAGGGCTTCTTGCCCACAGCGGATTCTTCAGCTCTTCGTAGAGGCGTCTCCAATGGCCAATGACATTCGTCCCTACAATGCCCCCGCCGGCGGCTGGGGAGCGCTCAAGTCCCTAGGCGAACACCTTGTCGAGCAGGGAATCCCGATCAAGGGGGCGGCCACTCTGGGGCGCATGAACCAGCCGGAGGGATTTGATTGCCCCGGCTGCGCCTGGCCGGACCCCAAGCACACTTCATCCTTCGAGTTTTGCGAGAACGGGGGCAAGGCGGTTGCCTGGGAAGCCACGGCGAAACGCTGCACGCCGGAGTTCTTCGCCGCCCATACCGTTGCCGAGCTTTCAAGCTGGAGCGATTTCGATCTCGAGATGGTCGGACGCCTGACCCATCCGATGGCCTACGACGCCGCATCCGACCATTACGTGCGGGTCGGTTGGGACGAGGCCTTTGCAACCATTGCCCGCCACCTCAATGGATTGCCGGATCCCAACATGGCCGAGTTCTACACATCCGGCCGCACCTCGAACGAGGCAGCGTTCCTCTACCAGCTCTTCGTGCGAGAGTTCGGCACCAACAATTTCCCCGATTGCTCGAACATGTGCCACGAGGCTACAAGCGTCGGCCTGCCGCACTCGCTCGGCGTCGGCAAGGGTACCTGCCTGCTTTCCGATTTTGACAAGACGGACTGCATCTTCATCTTCGGACAAAATCCGGGTACGAACAGCCCTCGCATGATGACGAGCCTGCGCAACGCCTCGCGGCGCGGCGCAACCATCATGTCCTTCAATCCGTTCCGCGAGCGCGCCCTGGAGCGCTTCCAGTCGCCCCAGAGCCCGGTCGAAATGGCAACCCTTACGTCGACACCGATCAGCGCCAAGCTTTACCAGGTGCGTGTCGGCGGCGACGTCGCGGTCGTCAAGGGGCTCATGAAAGTTCTCATGGAAGCAGACGATGCGGCGCGGGCGGGTGACCTGCCGGCGATCCTCGATTGGGATTTCATCAAGGGCCATACGACGGGTATCGAGGCTCTCGCCGCCGACCTGCGGGCGACGCGATGGGACGACATCGTCTCTCAGTCAGGGCTCGCTCGCGAGGACATCGAATACGCCGCTCGCGCCTATATGCAGGCCGAACGAGCGATCATTGTCTATGGCATGGGCATCACGCAGCACCGGCGGGGAGCACAAAACGTGCAGCAGCTGGCCAATCTCGCGCTGCTGCGCGGTCATATCGGCCGCGAGGGCGCCGGACTTTGCCCTGTACGCGGCCATTCCAACGTCCAGGGCGATCGCACGGTCGGCATCACCGAAACGCCGACAAAGGAATTTCTCGATCGGCTTGAGCACCGCTTCGGCTTCAAGCCGCCGTCCGAACATGGCCACAATGTCGTGACCGCGCTGGAGGCCATCAAAGACGGCAAAGTGAAAGTGTTCTTCGCCATCGGCGGCAACTTCGTGTCAGCCATCCCGGACTGGGAGGTGACCCGCGCTGCCTTGCGCAAGCTCGACCTGACGGTCCAAGTGTCAACCAAGCTCAATCGCAGCCATCTGGTACACGGGCGCGACGCGCTGATCCTGCCTTGCCTCGGGCGCACCGAAATCGACGTCCAGGCAACGGGGCCGCAGTCGATCACGGTCGAGGATTCGATGTCGATGGTGCACGCGTCGGCGGGCCGCAATGTTCCGGCGTCGGAGCACCTGATGAGCGAACCTGCAATCGTCGCCGGCATTGCACGGGCGACGCTGGGTGCAGGTTCCGTCGTCGACTGGGAAAGCTTCATCGCCGACTACGACCTTATCCGCGACGCGATCGAAGACGTGTTCCCGATCTTCCAGGGTTACAATGCCCGCATTCGCATCCCGGGCGGCTTCCATCTGACATCGAACGCGCGCGAACGCATCTGGGCGACAGTTTCCGGCAAGGCGAATTTCCTCGTCTTCGACGGCCTCGGCGAGGATCCGCCCCTGGACAGTCTCGACGCTCTATGGCTGACGACGGTGCGCAGCCATGATCAGTACAACACCACGATATATTCGATGTCCGACCGCTATCGCGGTGTCTTCGGTCAGCGCGACGTGATCTTCCTCAACGAACAGGAGATGGAAAGGCGTGGCCTCCAGGCCGACGACCGCGTCGACTTGATCACTCTGTCCACCGACGGCGTTGAACGCCGCCTGTCCAATTTTCGGATCGTCCCGTATGCCTTCCCGAATGGCAGCTGTGCGGCCTACTATCCCGAGGCAAACCCCCTCGTGCCGCTCTATGCGCACGATCCGATGAGTTTCACGCCCTCCTTCAAAGCAATTCCGATTCGCATTTCGCGCTCGCGTACCGAGGCGGTTGATCATGGGTGAGGTCGAACTCGCGCGCCTTCATGACCAATGCCGATCCTATCCATGGCGGCTAGACCGCGGCGATCTTCGGGCGGCGTCGCGCTGGGTCGCAGGCAAGTGGTCGGACGGGTTCGGTCGCGGCACCGAAGGCGCGAGCGGCAGTGTCGAACTGGAGCAGTTTGGGGTTCTGGAACCCTATCTTGCCGAAGCAATCGTGCTTGAGCGGGGAGCAGACTTCATGTTTGCGAGATGGGGCGCGGCGCTGGACGCGCTTTGTGGCGGGGACCGTGGTGGTCACAGGCTGTCTGCGCTCCCCCAACCCAGCCGCGGGCAGCTGCGCCGGCTGTGTGTGCGGGCCGCTGCGGAGCAGTTGCCGCAAGCAAGACAAGCGACCTGGGCACTCGATGGACGGATCTGGCAGTGTGCGATGCTGGCGCTGCCGACGGCCGGCGACGAGCTTTCCGCCACGCGACTTCTCGTGGCCCTGTTCTTTGCCCCTCACTCAATGTTTGCCGCCCAGCCTCTTCCACGTGGCGAAGCGTTGCGTTGGAGGCGAAGCTCCCACGCACTCCGCGCACGCGCCATTCTGCCGAACTCCTGAGGCGCCCGTCCACTCCTCCCGCGGGCGCCTGAACTGGCGGTGGGTCGCATCAGCGATCCGCCGCCCCTTTTTGGTGACCTTCGGTCGTTGCGGACGCGGCGCGCGCGCTCATCACATCGCCATCGGACCTGCCCGTTCGTGCGCGACGAGAAAGGCAGGGGCGTTTCTGAAAGACGCCGAACCGCGAAATCGGGATTGTCGCAACGAGCTGCCTCCGCAAACGCCTAGGCCACGGAGCCGGCCGCAGGATTTGCTACCGCATCGCTGGCCTTCATCTCGGTCATCGGCGCATTCGATTGTTTGAAAAAGGGAAGGAAGAGACCCCGTGCGCGAGATCGTCAATGCCATCGCAATTGCCCTCACTCTTGGCCTGTCGGGAGTCGCCGTGGCGGCTGACAATCCCACGCCCAAGCCCGCGCATACCGTCGCGCGCAACGTCGTGCTCGTGCACGGAGCGTGGGCGGACGGATCGAGCTGGGCCGAGGTGATCCCGCTCCTCCAGGCAGCCGGCCTCAGAGTAACCGCGGTGCAGAATCCGCTGACGTCGCTGGCAGACTCGGTCGCGGAGACGCGACGGGCGCTGGCGCTGCAGGATGGGCCAACCGTGCTGGTAGCGCATTCCTGGGCCGGCACCGTCATCAGCGAAACGGGGACTGATCCCAAGGTCACATCGCTGGTCTATGTGGCTGCACGAGCACCGGATGCCGGTGAGGACTTCGTCGCTCTTTCCGCAAAATTTCCCGCAGGACCCGTTCGAGCCGGCATCCAGGTGAATGATGGCTTCTCCAGATTGTCCGAAGACTCATTCCTGAAATACTTCGCGAACGGTGTCGCGCCCAGGCAAGCCAAGATCCTGTATGCGGTTCAGGAACCCACCGCTGCGACCATCTTCGGCGGACGAACCACCGAGGCTGCATGGCATTCCAAGCCATCGTTCTATGCGGTGTCGAAGCAGGACAAGACGATCAACCCTGATCTCGAACGGTTTCTCGCCAAGCGCATGCATGCGACGACGGTGGAGATCGATGCGGGCCACCTGTCGCTGGTTTCCCATCCCAAGGAGGTCGCCGACCTCATTCTGGCTGCCGCGGGCCGATGACATTGGATTTGTCCCAGCGAAGCTATGCGGACGGGCCTGACGGCCTGGGCGGGCCGTCCCGGCGACGGCCCGCCTGCCGCGCGCAGCATCCACATGCTGGTCGCAATGGTCTCGCCCACTGCACCGATGTTGCCCAAACCAGCCCGCCATCGGGCGGATTGCGCCCGGCGCTGAGCCTGGCGACGTCACCGGGCAACGCTCGGCGCCGACGCCTTTTGGGCGCAAGCACCGGACATTCGAAGCAATGGGCGCAAAGTCATTTCGGAAACAGTCACTAGAATCCGGCAGCACTGCGACAAAATCCGACAAGTACGGCGACATCGTTCGGGCCGTTCCGACCAAGCCACGGAGGTCATCGGCTGAGACATGGGCATCGTTCGGTTCGCGCTGCGACTTCCACACACGTTCTACGTATTGGCTGCCTTGATTCTCTTTCTCGGAGCCGTCGCAAGTCGCGAGATGCGGTTGGACGTCTTTCCGGAAATCAACATTCCGGTCGTGACGGTAATCTGGAGCTATAGCGGCCTCAGCACACCGGAGATGGAACAGCGCGTCACCACGTACAGCCAGTATGCGATCAGCTCCAACGTCAATGGCATCAAAAACATCGAGGCGCAGACCTTAGGGGGACTGTCGGTCCAGAAGATCTATTTTCAACAGGATGTGAATCTCGATCTCGCGATCGCGCAGATCGTTTCGGCGACAAACGCCATTCGCGCCCTCCTGCCACCGGGGATCCAGGCACCGCTCGTGGTGCAGTTCAACGCCTCCAGCGTGCCGGTCCTGCAGATCAGCCTGAGCTCGGACACACTCAACGAACAGCAGCTCTACGACTACGGCATCTATCGGATCCGCCAGCAACTGGCCCCGATCCCGGGTGTCACACTGCCGACTCCGGCGGGCGGAAAATATCGCCAGATCATGGTCGACCTCGACCCGTCGAAGCTCTTGGCCAAGGGCCTGACGCCGCTCGACGTCGTCAGCGCTGTCAACGCCCAGAACCTGACTTTGCCGTCGGGCACCGCCAAGATCGGCAACACACAGTATGTCGTGCGCACCAACGCCACGCCGGCAACCATCGACGAGCTCAACAATATTCCGGTCAAGGTCGTGAATGGCGCCACGGTGTTCGTCAAGGATGTCGGCCAAGTCCATGACGGATGGCTCGTTCAACAGAACATCGTTCGCGAGAACGGCCGGCATTCGGTTCTGCTCAGCATCATCAAGAACGGCAATGCCTCGACGCTGGAGGTGGTCAATGCCGTTCGGGATGCCTTGAAGACGGCACGCGCCGCGGCGCCTCCCGGCATGGAAATCAGAGAGCTCTTCGACCAGTCGGTGTTCGTCAAGCAATCAATCGCGGGCGTGCTGCGAGAGGGCGTGATCGCGGCCGCACTCACCGCCCTGATGATCCTGCTGTTTCTGGGGTCATGGCGATCGACGCTGGTCGTCATGATCTCGATCCCGCTGGCGATCCTGTCGTCGGTCGTGGCGCTGTATTTCCTGGGCGAGACGCTCAACACGATGACGCTGGGGGGCCTGGCGCTGGCGATTGGCATCCTCGTCGACGATTCGACGGTGACGCTCGAGAACACCCATCGCCTGCTCACCGAGGAAAGACAGACGCTGCCGCAGGCGACGCTGCATGGAGCCGCCGGTATCGCCGTGCCGACCCTGGTGTCGACGCTGGCCATAAGCTGCGTGTTCACATCGGTGGTCTTTCTGGAAGGTCCGGCAAAATATCTGTTCACACCGCTCGGTCTTGCCGTCGTGTTCGCGATGCTCGCATCCTATGGCCTTTCGAGGACGCTCACTCCGATCACCATCGGATTGCTGCTCAAAAGCGAGCGCCACGGCGCCTCGACGGGCTGGTTCGGCAGGTTTCACGCCAGGTTCGAACGTGGTTTCGAGGCCATGCGCCTGCACTATGCCGAGCTGCTGGCCGTACTCCTCAGGCGCCGGTTCATCGTTCCCGTCATTGCAGCCCTGGTGCTCGCATTGGGCGCCGTGCTGACGATGCTCGTCGGTCGCGATTTCTTTCCTGCGATCGACGGCGGCCAGATCCAACTCCATGTTCGGGCCCCCGCGGGAACCCGGATCGAGGAGACGGAGAAGATCTTCCAGGCTGTCGAGGACAAGATCCGCGAGATCGTTCCCGATCGCGACCTCCAGCTTGTCGTCGACAATATCGGCCTGCCGGCGCGTTCCTACAATTTGGCGTTCACGGATGGATCGACCATCGGCGTGAATGACGGTGTGATCCAGGTCGCATTGAAAGACGGCCACGCGCCGACTGCCGACTATGTGCGCAAGCTGCGCACGGCGCTGCCAAGCGCCTTTCCAGACGTTCTGTTCTACTTCCAGTCGGCCGACATCGTCACGCAGATCCTCAATTTCGGATTGCCGGCGCAGATCGATGTCCGTACGGTCGGCTATGACCGCGTTACCAATCTGCGGGTTGCATCGGAGTTGCGGCGCCGCATTGCCGCCATTCCCGGCGTGGTCGACGCACACCTGCAGCAGGAAGTCGACGCGCCGGCGTTCTATGCCGATATCGATCGCACGCGGGCGGCGCAACTCGGCCTCAATGCCAGCACGATCGCCAACAACATCAATGTGAGCCTGAGTTCCTCCGAGCAGGTGTCGCCGAACTTCTGGACCGACCCGACCACGGGCATTCCCTACTACCTCGCCGTTCAGACACCGGAAAACAAGATCGCGTCATTGAACGATCTCGGCAACACGCCCGTGTCCTCAACCATCAACACCGCCGGCGCACAGGTTCCCGGGCAACTCAGCAACGTCGCGACATTCAAGCGCGACAGTCTCCCGACCAACGCCAACCAGGCGAACGTCCAGCCAGTCTACGAAGTCTATGCAAGCGTCCAGGGTCGTGATCTGGGAAGTGTCTCCAGCCAGATCAGCACGATCGTCGCCGACCTGCAGAAGCAGCTTTCGCCCGGAAACACCATCCAGGTCATAGGGCAGATCCAGAGCATGAACGATGCTTTCTGGGATCTCGGCATCGGCATCCTGTTCGCCGCCGTGTTCGTCTACTTGCTGATGGTGGTGAACTATCAGAACTTCGGCGACCCCTTCGTCGTCATCCTTGCCTTGCCGGCGACCTTTTGCGGCATCGTGACGATGTTGTTCATCACGGGCACGACGCTCAACGTGCCTTCACTGATGGGTGCGATCATGGCGGTCGGGGTCGCTTCGGCCAATTCCATCCTGCTCGTGACCTTTGCCCGGGACCAACAGTTGGCAGGCAAGTCCGCGTTCGACGCGGCGATCGAGGCCGGTCACACCCGGATCAGGCCCGTGCTTATGACTGCGGCCGCGATGATCGTCGGCATGGTTCCCATGGCGATCGGCGGAGCGGGCGAAGAGCAGAATGCCGCACTGGCGCGCGCGGTCATCGGAGGACTTTTGTTTGCAACGCCAACGACGCTCCTCGTCGTGCCGTACCTGTTCGCGATGCTGCGCAGCGGACAGGACGGCAAGACGGCTCACGGCGTCTTCGAAGAGGAAATCGCATGAAACCGAGGCACCATTTGGATCAGGCCGACGACACGGTGATGGATGGTGCAATGGAGCGGCCGCCGCGCCGAGGCGGAGGCCGGCTGCTTGCATTGGGCGCGCTCGCTCTGCTCATGACGGGACTGGCCTATGGCGCCCAGGGATACTATTCGCGCAACCGCGAACTCGCGGCTTCGGCCAAACAGGCGCGTGACTTCATTCCGCAGGTGCGTGTTGCGGCGGTAAAGCCGAGCGACGACATCATGCAAGTCAGTCTGCCCGCCACCACGACTGCCTTTGACGTCGCCGACATCTTTGCACGAGCCAGTGGCTATATCGAGACGCGCGAGGCCGATATCGGGGACAAGGTCAAGAAGGGACAGTTGCTAGCCAAGATTGCCGTGCCGGAACTTGACGACCAGATTTTGCAGGCCCAGGCAACCTTGGGACAGCTCAAGGCGGCGCTGCAACAAGCACAAGCCAATCTCGATCTCGCCAAGGTGACGTGGCAACGAGACAAACCCCTGGTGGACCAGGGCTGGATCACCAAGCAGCAGGGTACGATCGACGTCGAAAGCCTCAAGGCACAGGAGGCGGCTGTCGGCGTTGCGCAGGCCAATGTGAATGCGCAGCAGGACCAGTTGCGCGTGCTCGACCAGCAACAGGCCTACCAGCAGGTGGTCGCCCCATTCGATGGCGTCATCACCCAACGCAACGTCGATATCGGTAGCCTGGTGCAGGCCGACACGACCAACAGCACTTTCCTGTTCGCCATCATGCAGGGGGATGTGATCCGTGCCCAGGTCTACGTCCCCCAGGACCAGGCCTTTGGACTGACCCCGGGGGTCAAGGCTGTGCTCCACGTCCCCGAAATCCCCGGCCGTACCTTCCCCGGCACGGTGACGCGGATTGCGGATGCGCTGGCACCGGGCACACGGACCTTGCTGACCGAAATCGACATTCCGAACCCTGACGGTGTTCTCACGCCCGGCACCTATTGCACCGTCGAACTCCAGATCCCGCGCAAGACGCCCAGCTTTTCCGTGTCGGCAGATGCGATCATCTTCAACGCAGATGGTTTGCAGGTTGCGGTGGTCGAGAACGGCATTGCGCATATCCGGAAAATATCGGTAGCGCGCGATCTCGGAACGGAGGTCGAGGTCCGTGACGGCGTCAAACAGGGCGACCTTGTGATCCTAAATCCGCCGGTCGAACTTGCCGAGGGCAGCAAGGTGCAGATCAGCCCTGCAGCCGTCGGGCCAGCTTAGTTCAGTTCCGGACGCCCGGGGCGCAATGAAGCCCATTTCCCCCTTGGCGCCATACATGGCTCGCGAATTGGCGGTCCATACTATGTCATGCATCAATGATACTTTGATATACTACATATTACTTCCGCTAATTGCTAGTTAAGTAATGCAGGACGAGAACGGAAGCGGCGAGATCAACTTCGCAACCCGAAAGTTCCCGAGTGCCTGCGGCTCGGAATGCGCGGTGAACAAATGGCCGCCATCCTCATCGAAAGGATATCTAATCATGCGTTCTATCCCTCTGAAGGCGGTGCTTGCCGCGATGATCGTCACCGTTCCGCTCACCGGGGCCTTTGCCGCCTCGTCGCACGGGGGAGACCGCGATGGCGGTCGCGACCGTGGCGACCACAGCAGCAATTACAGCGACTTCTCCCAGAATGGGTGGTTTGACGGCATCAATTCGTTCAAGGCCCATCCTGCTGCTGGCAAGGACCTCATCCAGCAGCTCAGGGGTGAATGAGAAGATTCCACCGTTTCGCCGCAGCCCCGCCGTCTCTCAGGAGCGGCGGGGTCTGCGGCGTGAAGCCTATGAACAAGGCGCGCCGCCTGTCGAAAACCCGGCTACCTGGCATATTGATCAAGGCAGGCATGTTGCTCGAGGCAGGCATGTTTTCGACTTCTCATGCCGCCGAAAGAGATCATCAAAATGGAGCGCCGCGAAAAAGCTCTTCGACCTGGCGGTTCGTTCGCATCGTCCGCCGGCATCGACTCGGCCCGACGCAGTTTGGCTCAACTCTCTTTGGGATGATGAATTGGAAAATGCTGCCATGCGGAAGATCGGGTGTGGCCCAGAGCCGACCGCCGTGAGCTTGTTGTTGGACTCCATTCGAGGCTGAAAGGCGCGGTCGGCGGCAAGGGATTTTGCTCCGGCACGTCTGCATTGGACCGATCGTGTCGCTGGCAGGTCGGCTTTCTGACGATGTCTTCGGCGGGAGTACCGGCATCGAGCTTGCCGCGATCGACAAGGGTCATGGCAGCGGTCGCGAAAATCGATGTCGATATCGAGAAAATACGGAAAAGCGCGTCCTCCGCGGCCCTGCCCACCGGAGACGCTTCACTGGCTGAGCCGGAGCAGCGAACGCCGTTTCGGTCACCCACCAAGCCGACAACGAAGGGCAAATCTCCTTCGGCCACGCTCCAGTCGAGAATGTCCTGCAACATCGACATCGATGATACCGCTCCCAGACCCCCCTCTATTGCGATCGGGCAGAATGTCTTTCTGCGCGCTGCCGCGGAGAGAAGCGCAAGGATAAAGGAAGCGTATCCGAGCCTCCATTCTGGCTTGGTACAGTTTCGAATTCGTTCGGCGGGTTGGACCACTACTTAGGTCTATCCAAAATAGCCCTGAGGCTAGTTGTGGGAGCAGGTGCCGAGCGCAGCAACTCGGCCATCCTGACCAAATCGGCCAGGGATTGCGCGCCCATCCTTCTCATGACTTGAGCACGATAAATCTTAACCGTGGATTCTACCACGCCAATCCTTCCGGCAACCTGCTTGTTCATCAATCCTGCCGTCACCAGATCCATCACCTCGCGTTCGCGCTCGCTCAGCGTCTGAAATCGGGTGAACGTCTCGATCGCCCGCCGATTGCTATCGAGGCGCATGCCGTCCAGCTCGATGGCCCTTGTGACGGCATCCAGCATTTCCTGTTCGCGAAACGGCTTCGTCAGAAAGTCGACTGCACCAGCCTTCATGGCTCTCACCGCCATCGGAACGTCGGCGTGGCCGGTCATGAATATGATTGGAATACGGACGCCGGCTGCGACAAGGCGAGCCTGAAAGTCGAGACCGCTGATGCCGGGCATACGAATGTCCAGCACGAAGCAGCTCGCAAGGTCGGGCAGTTCCATGTTCAACAGCTCGGTCGGAGACGAGAAGGCCTGGCTCTGCAAACCGACGGATTCCAACAAGTCGACCAGCCCTTCGCGCATCGCAACATCGTCTTCGACGATGAAGACGAATGCATTTTGGGTAGTCCCAGCATAGATGGGGGCAGCCACCGGACGGGCGTATGACTGCGTCGGCTCCGGCAGCAGGCGTTCATATTCTCTGGTCATCAGATCATTTGTCATCATTACTCCCGTTGCGATGAGGCCAAAACGGCCAGGGCGACCGCCGCAAGCAAAGCTGAAGCATCGAAGGGCTTTCGAAAGAACCCATGATGACTTTCAGTAGCCGCGCGCCTTTGGTCTGCGGCATCATGGCGCGCCGTAATGAAAATGACGGGCAAATCGGGGCGCACAATTCGCGCACGCCGGCGAAGCTCGAAGCCGTCGACAACTGGCATGCCGATATCGGCAATCAGGCAATCTATCTTACGCAACTCGTCGCGTTCGAGGAGAGACTGAGGGGATGAGAACAGACAAACCGAGTGCCCCGCCGACTCCAGGAGATCCTCGATCGACTCGAGGACCCGAACGTCGTCATCGACAACCGCGATCGTTGATTTCCGTACAGTTTTCATTTCGAAGATGTTCCCGCGCGCCGAGAATGGGTTACTGGTACTTGCAGCCTTTGGGCGATCCTCACGAGATCGGCCAGCGATGCTGCCTGCATCTTGTGCATGATCTTGCTGCGGTGGATTTGCAGTGTCACCTCACTGATCCCAAGTTCGGCAGCCGCCTGCTTGTTGAGCAGACCGCTGACGACCAGCGGCAGAACCTGGCGTTCGCGAGAGGTCAGGGAGGAAAGGCGGCGCTGTAGCGCCACAAGCTCGGCCCGCTCCAGGCGGACGCCGCAATCCCGATCGATCGCCGTGTGGATGGACTTCATCAACTCGGTTTCGCTGAACGGTTTGGTGAGGAAGTCCACGGCGCCGCGCTGGATGGCGCGTACAGAAGATGGAATGTCGCCGTGTCCGGTGATGAAGACGATAGGCGGATGTTGCTCGTGGCCGGTCTGTTTCTGGAATTCCAGCCCGTTGATGTCCGGTAGTTCGACATCGAGGATCAGGCAACCGGGCAGGTCCGGCCGGGGAAAAGCTAGATATTCGGCAATCGAGTTGAAGGCGACGGAAGCCAGGCCCCTTGCCGCCAGAAGGTCGCACAGCGCCGCGCATATGCGCTTGTCGTCATCAACGATGAAAATGACACAGTCGTCCTGGGTCATGCCGCATCGCCCGATTGGATCGGCAGCGTAAACGAGAACACCGTTCCCCTTGGCTCGATGCTCTCTGCCCAAAGCCGGCCGTCGTGTGATTCCAGTATCGAGCGACAGATTGCCAGGCCCATGCCCATCCCCTCCGCCTTCGTGGTGAAGAACGGTTCGAAAATTCGTTCTGGTTCGGCAATTCCGTCGCCGTTGTCGCGGACGTCGACCAGGATCGCGTTCTCCCCATAGCGACGTGATCCAAACTTCAGTGATTTCGACACGTCGGTTGTCGACTTCATTACGTCGATCCCGTTGCGGACCAGATTGACCAGCACCTGCTGCATCTGAACGCGGTCGGCGAGCACCAGCGGCAGCGCCGGATCGAGATCCGTCCCAACGTAGATGTCCTGCGAGACTATTTCGTCGAACAAAAGCTGACGCACCTCGCCGATCACCTCGTTGAGATTGATTGAAGTTCTGGACGAGGCGGTCTGTGTGAAGAGTGCTCGTATTCGGCTGACGACCTCGGCCGCGGCCATGGAATCGCGAACGATTCGCTCCGCGGTAATGCGTGCCCGCTGCAGGTTTGGAGGATCCGCCGACAGCCAGCGTTGGCAGGCATGACTGTCGGTGATGACAGCCGCCAAGGGCTGATTGACCTCATGCGCGATCGAGGCCGACAGCTCGGCGAGGCTCGCAAGCTGCGAAGCGCGCGAAAGCTTGTCCTGGGTCGCACGAACGGCGTCATGTGCTCTCATCTCGTCATCGATGTCGATGATGACGCCGTACCATTTCACGATGCGGCCATCGTCGTCCCGAAGTGGCAGGGCGCGATTGTCAACCCAGCGATAGACGCTGTCGCCGCGGCGGTTGCGGTACCGCATGGCGAAAGGCTCCCCGGTCTTCAATGAGTGCATCAGGTTTCTCTTTACAGCCTCCAAGTCATCGGGATGCATAAGGCGTCCAAGTGCCCCGTCCAGCTTGGAACCCTCCTTGGGCTGACTGGGGTCGATCTTGCGGCCGTAGTAGGTTTCCAATTGCTTGTTGATGTAGGCTGGTTCGCCCTCGGGAGTGACGGACCAGACGAGTGTCGGTATGGTGTCGATAAGTTGCTGGAGTTCATACTGTCTGGCTCGCAATGCCTCCTCGGTCCGCTTGCGATCGTCGATGTCGGTGTTGCTCCCGAACCACTGGACCACAGTGCCGGAGGCATCGCGCACTGGCTCGCCTTGGAAAAGGAACCAGCGGTACTGGCCATCGAAGCGGCGTAGCCGGGCCTCGATCTCGCCCGGCGCACCAGTTGCCAGGAGAGATCGCCAGTATTCGACAAGCCGGTCTCGATCGTCCGAATGTATGGCGGCAGTCCAACCCCAGCCGGCTGCCTGCTCCTGAGACAGCGCCGTGTATTCGTGCCATCTCCGGCTCAGGAATTCGGTGGAACCGTCTGGGCGGGCGGACCAGACCAGTGTCGGAAGAGCGTCGATCAGCCGCTGGAGCTGGAACTCTCTGGCCTCCAAAGCCTGTTCCACTTTCTTCAAGTCATCGATATCGAGCAGGACACCATACCACCCGATGAACTTGCCGTTCCGATCGAACCGGGGCCGAGCCGCGACACGGAACCAGCGATAAGTCCCATCGTGGCGACGAAGCCGGCATGCGCCATGGAATTCCTGGCCATTCTCCAGGCATTGCGACATGAGGCCTGCAGTTCGGTCGAAGTCCTCCGGATGAATAAACTGCCGGCAAGGGAGATTGCTGGTGTCGACGGTGCCGAGATAGGCCCGAAGGCTCGTGCTCACCTCGGTTAACCGGCCTTCCGTGTCGACGATCCATGCCGGTCCGGGAATGATCTCCAAGAACTCATGCGCGTCATACCCAGTGCGATCCAACGCACCCTGCCCTTGCGGCCCTTGAATGAGAAAGCCGGTCAAGATCGCAGTCGCGGCGAGGAGGGTCAAACTCACGTAAATATTGGGTCCGGCGGTCTCAGCCAATTCGCTGGACAGCCAGAATACCGACAAGCCGGCGCCGGAAATGGCTATTGTCGAGCCATACTTCCGCAGCGGCGGCTTTGCTTTCATTTTTGGACACCTCCGGACGCGGCTACTGCTGCCGCGTAAATCGGCATCAGGACCTCGCCCTGCCAGAAGACGACACGATCGGTCCCCCGAGATATCGGACTTCTACCACACTATATCAGAACAGGATGCCGCCCGGGCATAATGGAAAGATGTGATAGACGGCCGGTCGCCCGCCGCTGCCGTAACACGGCAACTGGGCGAGCAGCACCAGCGAGCCCAGGGGTGATAACCGCAAGGAAGGGCCAGCCGCCGCAAAGCAGACAAAGCCGTCCACAAACCAGCGGGTATGCTGCTGTCGAACGCGATGGAAGGCGGCCTAAGAATGGCACGTAGATGAATGTCGGGCTGGCGGCAACCTGTCGGAGTCGGTCACGATGTGAACGTCTACATCGGACGTCTTCCAAGATCGAAGCCACCAATTTTCTGCGGTAGCGGTTGCCGGCGGAATACGAAGAGGAGACTACAAATGGGCAGCAATCGAGCGCTGGTGCAGATTTCATCCATTGGCGCCGGCGTTTTCTTGTCGATCTGTCTCGCCGGCACCGTAGCGACCGCTGCAGCCAAAGACCAGGACACCGTGGCAAGCGTGGTTGCCGACCAGGTGCGAAGCCAAGGCTTCCCTTGCAGAAATCCAAGTTCTGCCAAGCGCATTGCGGCCGAGTCCGTACCAAATCAGACCGCCTACCTGCTCCGATGCGAAGGGACAACCTACCGGGTGCTCTTGATTCCAGATCAGGCAGCTGAAGTGGCCAGAGTTGAGTGAAGCCTTATGCGCGCCTCCCGCGAGGAGACATGTCGACAATCGACGTGGTCGATCTCGAAAGACACTGCGTCGCACCGCTAGTAGCCCTCGCAGTCTTGCCAACAAAAGCACAAACCGGAAGCAACCAGTACCAGCCTAGTAAATCGGCTTGATCGGAAGCTAATCAGCGAGGCTAGCGCATCCGATCGGCCGTACGCCGGATAGACGGTTCCGCACGAGGAACACGCCACGGCGCCAGTACCAAAGCCTCGCACGGGTCGCGACCATGTCAACTTTCAACATCCTCCGCAGGCACCGCGCCGTGCTGCTTTTCTCCGCCATCCTCGTAGCGCCGCTCGTCGCTGGGGTTGCTCTGAACGCGAGCTTGGCCGATACGAAAATGGACTCCTCCCCGGAGGCCTCCGCCAATCGCGCTCCGGCCACCTCCTATGCTCCGATCGTTGCGGCCGACAAACCGGCAGTGGTGACGATCACGTCGATCATGAAAACTTCATCGGCGCCCGATGGCCAAGCCCAGCCCTCAGACAGCGGTCTGTCGTCCGATGAACGGCTGCCTCGATTCTTCAGCAATCGAGGGATTCCGGCGCCCAAGGCACCACCGCAGGGAGCGACGCAACTGGCAGAGGCCCTCGGCTCCGGCTTCATCATCAGTTCAGACGGCACCATCGTCACCAACAACCATGTCATCGACGGAGCTTCGGATATCATGGTGACGCTGGACGATGGAACCGAGCTGCCGGCAACCCTTGTCGGCCGCGACGCAAAATCAGACCTTGCGGTCCTGAAAATCAGGGCTGGGAAGCCTCTTCCCACTGTTGCCTGGGGCGATTCCGACAGACTCAGGGCAGGCGACCCGATTCTGGCGATTGGCAATCCGTTCGGCATCGGAACGACAGTCACTGCGGGAATCGTTTCCGCCCGCGGGCGCGACCTCAACAGTGGTCCCTACGACGATTTCCTTCAGATCGACGCGCCGATCAACCACGGCAATTCGGGTGGACCTCTCGTCGACACCAACGGCACTGTCGTCGGTATCAACACCGCGATCTACTCGCCCAATGGCGGCAGCGTCGGCGTCGGATTTGCGATCCCTTCCAATGAGGCCGAAAAGATCGTCGCCAAGCTGGTGAAGAACGGTTCGATCGAACATGGGCTGCTCGGCATCGAGATGCAGCCGGTCACAACGGACCTCGCCAACGCCCTCGGCCTGCCGACGCCTGAAGGTGCTTTGGTCGCGGATGTCGGCGACGGATCGCCCGCCGCTCATGCCGGCATCGAGACCGGCGATGTCATCACCGGATTTGCCGGTCAAACCATCAACGAGCCCAAGACCCTGTCTCGAGCCGTGGCGGATCTCGTGCCGGGAAAAAGGGAGGTGCTGTCCGTTTGGCGCAATGGGAAGACAGTTACGTTGTCGGTGGTCATCGGCGGCAATGACGCCAGCGTCAAGCCGGTCGCCGCAATCAACACTTCACAGCCGCTGCATTCCAGTTTTCCAACACTCGGTCTGGCGCTTGGTGACCTCGATCGAACCGTTCGCCAGGCCTTGAATGTGCCTTCACAGGTTTATGGTGCCGTGGTCGAGGGTGTCGATCCGGACCAGCCGGCAGCCACCTCCGGCATCGAATTGGGCGACATCATCATCTCGGTCAATGGCGTGCCGGTGAAGACGGCGAAGGACACCAGCCAAGCTATTAGTGTCGCAGCAAAATCCAGCAAGAAGTCGGCGCTGCTGCTGGTCAAGCGCGGCGACCAGCAGACGTTCATCGCTGTGCCATGCGGTAATGGTTGAAATGTGCGGATGCCAAAACCGCCGGAATGGTACGTCATATTGACGCGAAACGATTTCAGTCTCCTGAGGGGGCGAAATGCGGTCACCGAGTTGCCCCCTCGGCGAGAGCGATCAAGCGGAAGTGGCGGATCGGGCGGAGAAAACTCGCCCGTCAATTGCGCCAGAACCCAGATCTCCGATCAAGGCCGGGGAAGGTGAGTGCCAGGACGAAGTCTCGATCGAAGAGCGCCGACTTCAGGGTCGAATTTCAAGAACTGCGCAATTCCCAGCCAGGCCGGGTCCCAGCCAGCCGGGTCGTCCAGGGCCTATCCGAGGCTCCGCTGGTAAGCACTCGGCGTCAGGCCGGTCGCCTTGCGAAAAGCGGCCGTGAATGAGCTGGTTTCGCTGTATCCGACAGTCAATCCGATGTCCGTCACCGAATGAGCGCGCGTCGCAAGGAGACCCTTGGCATGCTCGATTCGACGGTTGATATGATACCGATGCGGAGGCATCCCAAATGAAAGCTTGAAGGCGCGGCAAAAATAACATGGGCTCAACCGGGAAAGCTCCGCGAGAGTGGCAAGCGGTACCGGTTCGCCCAAATGCGCCTCGATATGGGCCTTTACTATCCGCTCCTGCCAAGCCGCAAGTCCGCCTCGAAGCTGAGGTTCGGCTCTCGGCGTCCTCTCGTGGAAACGGACCAACTCATGAGCCAGGACGATGCCCAGTGCTTCCAGGTAACGCCAATTCTCCAGGTTTGGACTTTCGAGCGACCTCATCAGTTTAAGGGCGGTGCCCAAAAGCGTTGCGTCCTCAAAGAAGAGCTTCGCCACGAACGTCACATCGGTCATGCCAGCGTTGAACGGAACTTGCAGCTTGGCAGGATCAAGATAGACAAACATGAGACGCGCAGCCGTCCGCGGCGCATGCCATTCAAGATATTCGCGACCGGCGGGCACCAAGGTAAGCCGGCGACCAAAGTCCCGCAGTTTCGACCGGGGCAAACCTTCGACGAAGGTGTCACCGTCTCGGCGCGTGCCCTGCTCGTAGACCACCAGCAAGTGCATGGGGGCGCGAAACCGGAATTCGAATTTGTCATGACCGGCGGCTTGGACCACCTCGGCAACTATCCCATCCGAAATCACCGTGCGACTACTCACCGCGTCGCCTGAAGATATCTCGACACGGCAATCGGCCCCATCGGCGCTCCGTCGCCCGAAATGCGCATGCGCCACGGAGTCGGTACGCTGTGCCTTTCCGCCGTTGAACGGAGCGCGCCAATCCGCCGACAAGAATGGGCCCGTTTGCTCCGGTCGCCGAGCATTGGCCGCGAAGGCGGCGATCGCGAGTGCATCAATGTCGCGGGAGGCAGGATTCATCAACATGGCTTGGCGCACATCCTTCGGGTTATCCCATTTGATGTCAGCGTAATGCGCCGGTGATGATTGACTCCATTCTACATCCGTAGGTGGCCTTAGAGTATTGGTCTGAACTGCTCATACTTTGGTTTGTGATTGGGCGTCGCGATCGATTGTAAAGGTGCATGTACCGAGCGGACCAATGGGCCGGTTCTTCAATTGCGGCCGATCCCGGGTGATTGGTCGATTTGGTGCGACTGTATGTCAGGTCTCGATGATCTTGAACGGGTCCCGGCATGGCCTGGGCTTTTTGACGTTCCGCGCGAAATCCGCAAGCTGGATGCAAAGCCGGCAAGAACGACGAAGCACCGGCGGCAAAAAGCACTAATTTGTGGGTGGGCGTTGCGATCGGTGGTTTCGGTCCATCTTCGTCGCCATCATGGCAGCGCTCCAACTCGTGCCAGATTGGTCCCCCGGGCCCCTCCCTCGCCCGCCGATCGATTGTGAATGCCTCCTCCCCCCGGGAGCGTTTCTCACCGCTCGAGTTCTTGGGCCGATGACATGTCGTCATCGGCCCTTTTTCCCTCCTGCCTTCCGAGCAGGAACCGATTCACGGTCGATCGCCGGAGCGTTGCCGGCGTCGAGACCTTCGGCGATGCGACTTGCTTGCGGCGCGATGCATCGCGCGGTTTCGGAGACAAGATCCGACGTCGCAACTGGCGCTCGTCTGTCGCAGGTGGGGCCAACTCGAGCCGACGGCGCGGTCAAGTCAGCCTCAACCGCAATCACCGCGTCGTAGGGCGCGACACCTCTCATCAAAACCGGTTCATGCCTGAAAAAAGATCGGTCGGGGGATACTTGTCCCCGTCGTTATCGAGCTGCGATGCCGGCTTCTTGGCCGATCTGGTTGTCGGTACTTCACCGTGCCTCGGCAACGAAGTGTGGTTGCTGTTCGTTTTTCGTTCGACACGATCGAACTTTGCCTGCATACGTCCTGGAGGCGAAGCTGCGGCAGCGGCCCAAGCGGTTGACAGAAGGAATGCCGCGATTGCAGCCCCTATTGAAAGAGAACTCATGTGATTCACCTGTTGTGTCGTTCTGTTGCACAGCGCGGCAAAATTCGAATTGGCGATAGAAATATCGCTCATGCCCGCGATCTTTATATAGGTTTCGAAATACGCTATGAACCGCCATACGAAACACATTAAGCATGGCTGCAATTGTTTAGTTACTTAATCTTCAAGTATCATTCCACACATAAGAAATGATCTGGTGCATAAGGCCAGAAGTTTATTCCTGCCGCCAGCTTTCGCCGATTGGCCCGCGGTCCTCGCGTGGCGGCTTCGTCCCTGGCCGCGGAGACCTGGACATACTCATGCACAGCGCGGCGCGCGATCAGTCAAAGATCGGCTTTCCGAGTCCGTTCGAAAAAATGTTGCCGAGATAGAAGTGGAGTTGTGCACGCACGCCGATGTCGCGGCCCGAACTCGCATTGATCGGAATGATCGCCTCCACCCCGAGTTGGGCGCGCTCGCCCACCCAGATAACGCCAGGATTGATCGTGCCCGTGGTCTCTCCAACCGACGGCCCGTTCAGCGGCGTCAGCATCGCGAATTCGACCAGCGGTACCAAACCCTGGGCGAAGCGATGAGCATTACCCTTGTCAGCGGAATTCGAATTGGTGAGCAGGCTGTATTCCAGGGCAAAGCCCCATTGCAAGATGTCTGGATTGTCGACGCTGGTGGCGCCGGTCACGGTGGTGGATTGGGTCGGCAGTGCGACTCCTAGGGTCGCGGTGACATTGACCGGACGCAGCCACGCCAGCGAATCCGACAGATCGCCGAAGCCCTTGCCGGCGTAAAGGGTCGGTGTCAGCGTCGAAAACGACTTGGCACCGACGTCGGACGATCCGGTGCCGCCCAGCGCCAGCGTACCGCCTGCCGAGAACACGAACTCGTGCTCAGCACTGGAATAGAGTTCATATTGGGTGCCGAGCACCAAATCGTCGAAGCCCGAGCGCGTGCTCCCCCGATCAACCATGCGGTAGTTTGCGGTGAACGACACCGACCAATCCGGGGTGATGAGCTTGCTGTAGGAGAATGGAAAGTCGATCTCGCGCGAGCCGGTGTCGGGCAACTGCATCAATTGGGGGAAATTGACGAAGTCAGCCGGGGTGGGAACCACGGTCGCAAGAGTCGAGGGGAAGAAGCGGTCCCCAACGTAGGACGCCGACGCTTCCGAACTTGCAACGAGAGACACCAAGAAGCTGGGCACCACAAGATACCGCGCCCGGTTAGCCATTCCACTCTCCTGTTTGAAGCGCCCGACGTCGAGCGCATCGTCGGCTATGGGTTTCGCTTGCATCCACTGGCTGTAGGAACGGGGGACGATCATCCCCTTGGCCCTTCACGCATAGAGCGATGCGCTCGGGGCGCGGATGAGACTGGGTCGGTTCAGTCCGGGCATCGTCTTTCTCTGCGAACCAAAGCAAGACAATCACCAAGTCTGAATAGATGGCGAAGAAAATCAGAAACGACCTGGCGACCACGTCCGCGGTTGAGCCCGCGAGCACGGCGAAAAGGCAGAGCGGTCCTGTCATGGCGAGGAATTCGAACCAGTACGTCTTACCGATACGGTTGCGCCACGACGACACATCGATGATCGCCGGGTCGAGTGGGTCGATGCCGGCAGAGACTGCGGAGTCAGGCACCGAAGCATGCCGACGGCGGCCCGGAGGGAAGAAGCATCCGAGTTGGACAGTGCCCATTGCTCTCAGCCTCCAGGCCGTCGCCTCGCGAGCTGCGGATCTGACTGGTCGAACCGCGATCGCCTTCCAGGATGGCGTGAGATTCATGTGCTGGAGCGTCGTCGAGCCGCTAATGGCGATACCCTGCTCCGTGTGGGCTGTTCCGGTCGCCAGCAGCGCGCCCTTGCCTCCAGCGGCGGACCTATAAGGCCGCATCGACTTCCTGGGTGCCATGCGTTCAGATCCTCGGGATTGAGTCCCGAATGTTGCGTCCAAGCAAAAGAAATGTCTTTCGCAAACGCCGCCCCAATTCGAGTTTCGCCCGTTGCGCCGATTGGCTTCTTCAATTGGTTTCCAGGCGGAGCCGGGGACCAACGTGCCAATCGCGGATCGCGCGGCGACCCCAACTGTGTTCGCCGTTCTCATCAAAATCTGCGTCCGTCCGACGCCTCCCGACAGATAATCCCAAGTAACTTCTTTGCCATTTGGGTTATGCAGCCATACCAATGGATTATTCATGCCACGGAAAAATCTTTGCATGCTTCCCGGACGGAGAAGGATCAAAAAAATGAAATGTCTGAACTGCGTGTGCGCGGTGAAAATACCTCACCAGTACTACTTCTGCTCCCAGGAATGTTTCGGAGAGACAACTCGTAACACCAATTGGAGGATGTTGAGTGATGGCCTACCGCCTACTGGTTTTCCTGCTGGTGGCCAGCCCCGCACTGGCTCAGGACCACAGTTCCCACGTCCCCGCTGGCCCTCCCGAGGGCAATTACGGCCAGGGGCACGAGGAGTGGCACAGCATCTACATGGGGATGCATAACACGCTGGGTGGCTCTTGCTGCAACGGCGGCGACTGTCGGCCAACGGTCGCCAAGTTCGAAGGGGGAAAGTGGTGGGGCAAACTCAACGGAGTATGGACGCCAATCGAGCCATCCAAAAGGGTGCCTGAACACCCCTACTCATGGAACGAAACAGCCCACATTTGCGCGGCAGGGAACAGCGTTTACTGCTTCATACCCACTGACAACGGGACCTGAACCTCTCGCCTAGCCAGCCGGGTGCGTCGTTTCGGGGAAAAGTTCGCCCTGCTCGGGTTCCACCGGCGGTGATTTTGCGCCTCGCAAGCCACCCAGGAATTTACCGAGCCGGTCAAGATATATGTAGACCACCGGTGTCGTGTAGAGCGTGAGAATCTGTGACAGCGCCAAGCCACCCACGATCGTGTAGCCGAGCGGCTGGCGGATTTCCGATCCGGCGCCGGTGCCCAGCATTATCGGCACGCCGCCTAGCATCGCCGCCATGGTGGTCATCAGGATCGGCCTGAAACGTATGGTGCAAGCGCGGTAGATCGATTCCTGTGGACTGAGACCTTCATTCCTCTCGACCTGGAGTGCAAAGTCGACAAGCATGATGCCGTTCTTCTTGACGATGCCAATCAGCAGGATAACGCCGATGATGGCGATGACGCTGAAGTCCATATGGACCGCCATCAGCAACAACAAGGCGCCGATAGCGGCTGAAGGCAGCGTCGATAGAATCGTAATCGGATGGATCAGGCTCTCGTAGAGCACTCCAAGGATGATGTAGATCACCACCAGCGCCACTCCGATCAGGATTGGTGTGCCCGACAGCGCCGATTGAAAGGCTTGCGCGTTGCCCTGGAGGCTGGTTGCAAGTGAAGCAGGCTTTCCGGCATCGCGTTCGAACTGCTGGATAGCGGCGACTGCATTTCCGAGCGCCGCCCCGGGTTTTAGATTGAAGGAGATCGTGACCGCCGGAAACATGCCTTGATGATTGATCACGATCGGCGCAGCCTTCGTCATGCTGGTCACCAGGGCGCTCAACGGCACCTGCTGCCCTGTCGAAGAATTCAGATAGATATCCTTGAGCGCCTCGGGACCGTACTGGAATTCCGGGCTGACCTCGAGAACAACGTGATACTGATTGAGCTGTGTGAACATTGTGGAGACGATGCGCTGGCCGAAAGCATCGTCGAGCGTGTTGTCGATCGTCGACGGGAGGATTCCGAAACTCGACGCGACTTCGCGATTGACGATCACATCGAGCAGTGGCCCTGCATTCTCCTGATCGGTGGCCACGTCAACGATTCCCGGTATGGCTTTAAGCTTGTCGAGGAATATCGTTGCCCAATGGTTGAGCTCGTTGGAATCGGCATCGGCCAGAGTGTATTGATACTGCGTCTTCGAAACCCGACCGCCGACGGTGATGTCCTGTGCCGCTTGCATGTAAAGCGCTATGCCTTGGGTCTTGGCGAGTTGGGATGACAGCCGGCTGATCACCTGATCGGCGCTGACGTCACGTTGGTCGTTTGGCTTCAAGGCAATGTACATTGTCCCTCGATTGAGCGTGCTCCCGCCAGTTGCTCCTATCGAGGCTCCGACCGAAGCTACCGCCGGATCCTTCAGCACAATGTCGGTTATCGCCTGCTGACGCTCGGCCATAGCCGGGAACGAAATATCCTGGTCGGCTTCGGTGACGCCGATGATCAGGCCGGTGTCTTGTTGCGGGAAGAAACCCTTCGGGATGATGACGTAGAGATAGCCAGTGACAGCAATCGTTCCGAACATGACGAGCAGCGTCAAGAAAGTGTGCCGCAGGACGATCCTTAGCCCCCGTTCATACAATCTGAGCAGCGCTTCGAAGCCGCTTTCGCAAATATTGTAAAGTCGCCCGTGCCCGACCTTGGTCTCATTCTTGAGCAGACGCGCACACATCATTGGCGTCAGCGTGAGCGAGATCACCAGCGACAGGATCAGTGAAACGCTCACCGTCACGGCGAATTCCTGGAAGAGTTCGCCGACATAGCCTCCCATCAGGAATAGTGGAATGAATACTGCGATGAGCGACAGCGTAATCGAAATGATGGTGAAGCCGATTTCGCTCGAGCCCTTCAGCGCAGCCTCCATCGGAGTGAGGCCATCTTCGACGTGACGGACGATGTTCTCGATCACGACGACTGCATCGTCGACGACGAAGCCGACCGCGATCGACAAGGCCATAAGCGACAGATTGTCGAGGCTGTAGCCAAGCACATAGAGCACGGCAAAAGTGCCGACGAGCGAGAGGGGCACGGTTATTGCGGGAATGACCGTTGCCCAGAAATTGCGCAGGAACAGGAATATCACCATCACCACCAGAGCGACGGTCAGCATCAACGTGAACCGCACGTCTGCGACCGAGGCACGGATGGTTTGCGTGCGGTCTGAAACGACCGATACCTTGATGCCGGGCGGGATCGACGCTTGCAGTTGGGGCAACAGAGCATGAATGCGGCCAACCGTCTCGATCACATTGGCACCCGGCAGACGCCGGATAGCCAGCAAGATGGCGGGCTTCTTGTCAAACCAGCCGGCGACAAAGTGGTTCTCCGGCCCGTCGATCGCGGTGCCGATGTCGCGGATGCGCACAGGAGAGCCATTGCGATAGGCCACGATAACATCATTGTAGGCGTCAGGTTTGAGCAGTTGGTCGTTTGTGTTCAGCGTGAAGGTCTGACGCGGGCTATTGAGCGTGCCCTTCGCAATATCGACATTGGCCTCGCCGAGCACGTTGCGAACATCTTCAAGGCCAATGCCGCGGGCCGCGGCCGCTTGCGGATTGATCTGCACACGGATCGCCGGCTTCTGCTGGCCGCCAATGCCTACAAGACCCACGCCGGAGATTTGCGAGATCTTCGGCAGCAGAATGTTTTCCGCATAGGCATCGACCGTCGTCAGTGGAAGGGTGTCGGATGTCAGCGCGAGGACCAGGATCGGAGTATCCGCAGGATTAACCTTGCGAATGGTCGGCGGATAGGGGATGCCCAGAGGCAAATCGGGGCTTGCGGCATTGATCGCCGACAGCACGTCAACCGCGGCGCTGTCGACGCTGCGGCTGAGGTCGAACTGAACGGTGAGTTGTGTGCTGCCAAGCGCGCTGGTCGAAGACAGCTGGGTCACGCCGGGGAGTTGGCTTATCTGTTGCTCAAGCGGGGTGGCTACCGACGACGCCATGGTTTCGGGATCGGCACCGGGCAACTGCGCTGACACCTGGATCGTCGGAAAGTTGACGTTCGGCAAGGATGCGACCGGCAGAAGCTGGTAGGTAGCCAGCCCACACAGCAGCAGACCCACCATCAGCAGGCCTGTCGCGATCGGCCGGCGAATAAAAGGGGCCGAGACATTCACGGGATTGCCTGCTGCACTGCGCTTTGCAGGGCGGCTTCATCAGCGGCTTTGCCCCGCAGCACTTGAACGGGGGCGCCCTCCACGAGCTTGTATTGCCCGTCGACCACGACCGTTTCGTTCGCCTCGAGACCCGAATCGATAAGGGCTTGTCCCTCGGTCAACTGGGCAACAGTGACAGGCCGTATCCGCGCGGTTCCATCAGGGGCGATCACGTAGACATAGGAGCCGTTTGGACCTTGCTGCACTGCCGACCCGGCTACCGTCAGCCCCCCAGTGCGGGTATCAAGAAGCAAACGTACATTTACGAGCGCTCCCGGCCAGAGTTGGTTCCTGGCGTTCGGAAACGTGGCTCGGAGGCGGATCGTGCCCGTCGTCTGGACAATCTGGTTGTCGAGAAGCAGAAGTTTGCCTTCGTCGAGCTTGGTCTTGTCGTCCTGGCTGTACGCAAAGACCGTAAGCTGCCCCTTGGCCATCTGCTTCTGGATTTGCGGGAGCGTTTCCTCGGGCAGCGTAAAGATCAACGAGATCGGCTGGACCTGCGCAACGTCGACCAGACCAAAAGTATCGGTCGGGTGAATGATATTGCCTTCGTCGATTTGCCGGATACCCGTTACACCGTCGATCGGCGAGGTCAGACGGGTGTAGCTCAGATTGATCTGCTCGGCCTGTAGCAGAGCCTCGTCTGCCTTGATTGTCGCCTGGAGCTGAATTACTTCGGCCTTCTGCGTGGCTACCAGTTGGGAAGTGGCAAAGCCCTTCGCCAGCAGTGGCGTGTAACGATCCAGATCTGCCTGCGCATTGACGAGCAGCGCCTGGTCGCGATCGCGAGTGGCGGTTATCTGATCGATTTGTGCCTGATAGGGATCTGGGTCGATCTGCGCCAGCAGATCGCCCTTTTTCACGGTCTGGCCTTGCGTGAATGTGACCTTGGTAATCGGTCCTGAGATCAGGCTGTGCACTACCACGTTGTTGTAGGCGATCACCGTTCCTACACCGCGAAGGTAGATCGGCACATCGTGACTGGCTACCTTTCCGGCAATGACCGGAACCGCCGAGGCAGGACCCGGGACCGCCGCAGGTTCGGAATGGTCGTAGACGTGTTTGGCTGCAAGCCCAACGCCGCCGATCATGATCAGCAGCGCAGCAACAATGAAGGGTCGCTTGCGCATTGAGGGCTCCTACGACAGCGGCTCTTAAGGGATCAGTTTTTTCAGCAGCCGGATGTCGACGGCGTGCGGCTCGTGCCCGTCAGCCCCGTGCTGCCACAGGATGTGCCTGATACATTGAGCGTAGGAATCGCTACCTGTGGATTTGTTACCGGATCGGCCAACGCGGGTGTTGGAATGCCAATTATTGAACTCACACCCAAATTGCTGAGTTCCGAAGACCCAAGCGGAATCCCAACTGCGGCCCCAAGACTCGTGGACGATGTCCCGGTGGTCATTGATGGTGTCGCTGTGGTGCCGAAAGACGAAGCGCTCGACGCCGTCGAGTTGCAGGTGCCCGACGCTGTTGAAACCGTCGGGTTCACAAACGACGTCCCGCTCGTGGATGTGGTTGCGTTCATGCCTCCGCCGTCGAAAGTGGAAAGGGCGGAAGTCGCCGCGGCAACTTCGGAACTTGACGCCAAAACACTTGGCGCCAAGACATTGGTGCACCCGGAGTTGCTCAGGGAGCTATTCCCGATGCCCACGGTGCTACCCGTCAAGCCACCCGGATCGAGCTCGACCGCGCCCAGGGGAATAGCAACCGGGTTGAGGGGCGAACCTATTGCAGAGAGGGGCGATGTCATTCCTGTCGCGGGTGTGGTGCTGATTTGCGCCAAGCTCGGCCCGCTGAACAAGAGAGCTACCACAACGGTGATTAGCAAGATTGGCATCGCAACATCATTCTCATTTCGCATTGGAACTGCCATCGTTTCATGTGTCTAGGTAGGGCGGAGAACATCGTACTAATCCCACCGCCCTGACCGCTTGAGGCCAAGGATTTCATGTGTGTGGGCAAGCACTTCCTCGGGTCGTTGGGGGCGGATTTCGCCCGGTCAGATGGAGATGATGCCAGATGGAGGGGATGCGCTCTTCCCTAAAGGCGGCTGGATTTCCCTATTCGCACGCCGACCCCGAGCATTTGTGAGATCTGGACAAGGTCGCGCTCCTTGTCGGAATGGACCTCGCCCTTTCATCAACCCTACGATGCGCTGGCTGCTCAATACGAACATGTGCCAACCGCGACAGGGCGCGGGGTCGGACCATGGATTGGCGGCTGGAAAGGTCTACTAAAGCAGCGCCGAGCCTGCCAGCATTCCTTCCGATCTCGCGCGACGGCGCCCGGATATTCACGCGGCCACCGCCGACATCGGGGTGGCGGTGGCGGAATTCTATCGATTAAGTTGAATGGATCGGCGGCCTTCGATGACGGCCAATGCGATCTCAACCAATCTCGGCCCGAGCATTTCGATACCGATTTTCCAGGGCGGCCGGCTGAATTGGGTTACAGGCAAGAGTGCCAGATACCATTGGATCCGTAGTAACTCGGGTTCACAGCGTCGAACGAGCAGTAAGCAGTGTCGGTGTCGTCGTTCAACCAGAGCTGGCTATCATATTCCCGGTCGCCAGCTTCCCGACCGCCAAAAAGGACCTTGTGGTGCTGGCGGTTGCCAATGGCGCCGCTGCTGAAGTGTACGGCATGATCATCTCTGCCGCTACTGCGCGCCATGGAGACCGTCGCCGAGCCGATCGCCAGCATCACGCCCAACGTAATCTTCGCCAATGTTGTTGCTGATTTTCTCACGATATACTCCTTCGGGTTGAGAATTCATGGGCTTTTTGAACAGTATTTGTGTGTCGATCTCGCAATAACACCCGTGTTTGATAGATATATCCTGTATCTATGGGTGTGACCCGTTGGGTGCATGGTGGTATCGGCAGTGCGAAACGAAATTCCAGTCAGGCCGCGGTTCGGCAGACGTGCGAGCCAAATCCTCCAGTGTTCGAATCCGGTCCCCACTCGCATCGTGGAGTCCGGATTCGAAGAGGCCGTGGTGATTCACGGACAATATGGGTAAAGGGCGCGATACTCACTGTACGGGTACGGGTAACCGCAGTAGCCGTCGTCGTAAAAATCACTGCCGAAACCGCGGTGCCTTCCGAACCTATGACCGTCGCCGACATGGACACCACGGAAATGGCCGACACCACGGACATGGCCGCCACCGCCCATGATTGCGACACGACCGCCATTGCCAAAGCCTCCGACATGGCCGCCACCGCCCATGCTCATGCCATGACCGCCGCCAAAGCCGCCGCCACCGCCATGACCGCCGCCACCGCCGTGCGCCATCGAGACCGTCGCTGAGCCAGCCGCCAGCATTGCGCCCATGACGATCGTCGCCAGGACTTCTGTTGATCTTTTCATAATACGCTCCTTTGGTTGAAGCTTTCTTAGTCGCTGAAAGCAACATTAATATAGATACAGGAGACGATTTTCAGTATAATACGCTTGTTTGATGTGTATATATCTTGTAGCTACATATATTCCCTGTCGATTGCATGTGAGGCAGGCAATGCGCTCTGCGGGCAGTCCTTTGCGGCCTCGGCTGCAAGGTATCCTGCGCACTTTTGGGCGACGGCATTTGGTGCCGCCTTGATTGGCATTGCTCAGCGCCGATTTGGGCTCCGCGGCCGACCCGCCCCCGTCGTGTCATTAGCACTGTCGCCCATCCATTTCACACTGACAGCGGCCTGGGTTCATCCCGTTTCGCATGGACAGCCTTCACTGCATTCTGCAATTTTTGGAAGGCGCGCATCTCAATCTGGCGCACACGCTCGCGGGAAACGCCAAATTCGCTGGAGAGATCTGCCAAACTCCTCGGATCATCCGCAAGCCGACGCGCCTCGAGGATGCGCCGTTCGCGTGCGTTGAGCACGCCAAGCGAGTCGATCAGCGCCCTATGCCGGCTGGAAGCTTCCTCGAACTGAACGAGCTTGTACTCCTGGTTGTCCTCGTCCTCGACCAGCAAATCCTGCCATTGGCCTTCAGCCTGGCCGCGCAGGGGCGCATTGAGCGACCTGTCCCCGTCCATGCGGCGGTTCATGTAAACAACGTCCTGCTCCGTCACGCCAAGGTTGCTTGCAATGAGTTCCACGTGCTCTGGATGCAGGTCACCGTCGTCCAGCGCCGAGAGGCGAGCCTTGAGTCGCCGCAAGTTGAAGAACAGCTTTTTTTGATTGGGCGTCGTACCCATCTTCACCAGCGACCAGGAGCGCAGGACATAATCGCGAATGGACGCTTTGATCCACCAGATCGCATAGGTCGCCAAACGAAAGCCGCGCTCTGGTTCGAAGCGATTGACAGCCTTTATCAGGCCGATGCTGCCCTCCGATATCACCTCTGACATCGGCAGCCCGTACCCCCGATAGCGCATGGCAACTTTTGCAACGAGGCGAAGATGCGACACCACCAGTTGGTGAGCGGCCTCCGGATCATTGTCGTCGCGCCAGCGTTTTGCCAGCGTTTGTTCCTGCCCCGGCGTCAGCATCGGGAGATGTTTGATCTCGCCGAGATAACGGCGAAGCCCGCCTTCGTTCGACAAATTTGTCATTGCTGCGCGCGCCATGAAGCACTCCTTGCCTACCTCGCAGGGGATCAGTTGTTTCTCGACGCCCATAGACGTTCGATGTTGGCTTCTCTGTTCAGCGCTGCCGCGCTTTGCTGCTGCAGCGCGAAGGTGCACCCAAAGCTGCTAGCGCGCGCTATGAAGCACAGAATCGATACAGCTGATCATGGCCTTGCTGTCCAACGGCTTGCCGAAGAAGCCGATGACGCCCGTTTCCCGGGCGCGTTTGCGAAAACGTTCCTCTGGAAAGGCGGTGATCAAAATGGTCGGTATGTGATAGCCATGTTCGATCAGATGATCCTGCAGTTCTATTCCTGTCATTCCGGGCATCTGGATATCGCAGATCAGGCACGACGTATTTTCCAGATTAGATGACATCAGGAAATCCTCGGCCGATTCGAATGCAAATGCGATGAAACCCAACGATCTGACGAGGCTTGCAGTTGCAAGTCGAACCGACTCATCGTCGTCGACGATCGAGATCATCGCGTTGCGGGTCAATTCACTATTCCTCCGTGCTTGCCGATGACCCAAGCATTGCTGTTTCAACGACTGTTTCTCGGCGAGATATTGCGCCCGCGGTCACGAAAGCGAAAGTTATACAGAGGTGTAACAAGCTTATTTTCCAGGAGCGTCTATCCCCAGGGCTCCGGCCATCTTCACCAGGTCGGCCAGAGTTCTGGCGCCCATTTTCTTCATCAGACGACCGCGGTGGATTTTCACCGTGATTTCACTGAGTTGCATCTCGCCAGCGATTTGCTTGTTCATCAATCCAGTCGCGACAAATGCCATCACCTGGCGTTCCCGAGTGGTCAGGGTGCTCAGAAGGCTCTGCAGTTCCGACAGCGCCCGGTCTTGCTCTCGCCGTTGCCTGTCGCGCTCCAGAGCGCCGGCGACTGCATCCAGAATATCCTGATCACGGAAGGGTTTGGTGAGGAAATCGACCGCTCCGGCCTTCATGGCTCGTACTGACATGGGAATGTCGCCGTGACCGGTCATGAAAATGATCGGCAAGTGAATGCCTGCCTTGCCCAATTGCGTTTGAAATTCGAGTCCGCTCACCTCCGGCAGCCGGATATCGAGCACAAGGCAGCTTGGACCGTCGGGAAGCCGACTGTTCAGCAGCTCGGGAGCAGAACCGAAAAGCTCGACTCGCGTTCCAACAGATCGAAAGAGGCTGCTTAAAGCTTCACGCAGCGACGGATCGTCGTCCACGACCAGAACAGTCGGAGGCACAGCGCCGTTGCCGACTTGTGGTTGGGAGGGAGAGGCGGGGCGTCGGATCATGACCCGGCATCCTTTTCGACGCGTGGCAGGGAAAATTGAAATATGGCGCCGCCGCCTGGATTAGGCACGATCCATACACGGCCTCCATGTGACTCGACGATCGACCGGCAGATCGACAGCCCCATGCCCATTCCGTCCGCCTTGGTGGTGAAGAAGGTCTTGAACAACTGACGTGCATTATCGGGATCGATGCCTGGTCCCGAATCCTGGACCCTCACATTTGCCTGGTTCGATTCATCGATCGAAGTCGTAACGAGAATTTCTCGCAAGTCGTTGGTACCAGAGGCCATTGCCTGAATCGCGTTGATCAACAGATTGATCAGGAGCTGTTGAAGCTGGACACGGTCGCCAAGTGCGGGCAGCGCCTGGTTGGCTAGATCCAGTTTCAGGGTGATGCGATTTGCAACGAGTTCACGCTGCACCAACGTGAGTGATTCCTCGACGATCTCGTTCACGTCGACAAGGGCCATCTGGATGTCGCCCTTCTTGGACAACGCCCGGATTCGATGGACGATATCGCTGGCGCGTTGGGCGTCTGCGATGCTCCGCTTGACCGCGCTGCGGACCTCATCCAGATCGGGCTTGTCTCGATCCATCCATCGCAGGCACGCCTCGCCGTTCATAACGATGCCGGCAAGCGGCTGATTCACCTCGTGCGCGATCGAGGCCGTCAATTCACCCAATGTGGTGAGGCGTGTCACATGGGCGAGTTCCGCCTGGGCCTTCAGGACCTCGGTTTCAGCTCGCCTGCGCTGTGATATGTCCGTATTCGTTTCGAGAACCGCCAACGGTCTGCCGTCGGCATCCTTCTGCAGCGACCACCGGCTGGAAACGACGACGACGGATCCGTCGCGCTTCGCGTGCACGAGCTCACCTTCCCAGCGGTTGGAGCTGAGCAGTTCCCGATTGATCTGGTCGAGCCTAGCTGGAAAGACCGTCTGCAGGAGCTGATGGGTGGACTTTCCCACCGCGTGTTCGGCCGACCAGCCGTAAATGGCTTCAGCACCACGATTCCAATAGGAGATCAGACCGCCCATGCTGCGTACGAAAATCGCGTCATGCGTCAAATCGAGCAGTTGCGCCTTTTCGGATAGATCGGTCGAGGTCGACTGGTTTTTGAGCACCAGAAGGGCGGTAATGACAATGGTCGCGATGCTCATGACGCAGCGGCTGAGCGCGCCACCACTGGCTTCGCTTCCGTGAACAAGCCAGAAACTCAGCACGGTGAGCCCTACACAGGCGAGCGAACACAAGACGATGCCACGCCTGCGAAAGGCGGTGGACGCGAGCAGAACAACGACCACATAGAGGACCGAGACAGATCCCGCAAATGGATCAAATGTATCGACAGCGAATATTCCGGCGGCAAGAAGGTTGGCAAGAGGCGCCACCAGCCGCGAATTGCTCGATGCTCGCGGAAATAGTCTTTGCCGCATAAGGTCTCTGCCCAGCTTCTGGTCGACGCTTGCGCGCTGATCGACCTCCTTGTCGCACCGGTGTCCAGGTCTAACTTAGGCAGCGAAATCCTTTCTGCTTGTTCGAAATTGCGGTCGTCGGTGCCTGATTGCACCTTTGTCACGGCAACCGCGCCGCGAACCAATCCTGGGGATCGAGCGATCCATCAGCGGCACAGGCTTGAGAGCGAGCCTACAGCATCGGATCCGGCGAAAAGCATGCAGGCAAAACGCAACGCCCAAGTTCTGGCGGCGACACGAGAGGTATGACGACACAGGCTCGGTTGCGCCACGGCCACGATCATCGTGCGATTCAGCTATACCATGCGTCAACAGGAAAGACCTCGTCAGCGCCCGATCAATATCGTGTGCCTTGCGTGCAAATCGGACACTCATGCGGTCCGCGGCCGAACCAATTCGCGCAGTCGAGAAGCCCACCGCAGCAAGGAATGAAACAAAATGAGGATAGCCACCGATAAGATTTCCCGTCGAACCATGTTGGCTGCGACAGCAGCTGGCGGCTTGCTCACGACGGCGACACTGGCCCAGGCGCAAAACGGTGACCCGCTAGCCAACGGCCGCGGCGGCACCAACCCCGGTCCGATGGATCCTTCCCGAATAGCCCAGAATCCGGACCTTATGATCCCACCGAGCACGGATGCGGGCAGTCTGCCGAACCTGCGTTTCTCGTTCGACGATGCCCATATCCGACTGTCTGGCGGCGGCTGGACCCGGCAGGTGACCGCACGCGAGCTCGGCGTCTCCAAGGACATTGCCGGCGTGAACATGCGCCTGAATGCCGGCGGTGTGCGCGAGTTGCATTGGCACAAGGCCGCCGAGTGGGCCTATGTCCTCTACGGGAACGCGCGCATCACGGCAGTCGATGCCAGTGGGCACAATTTCGTCGACGACGTCGGCGCGGGTGACCTTTGGTATTTCCCGCCGGGCATTCCACATTCGATCCAGGGCCTTGATCCAGACGGGACGGAGTTCTTGCTGGTGTTCGATGACGGCGACTTCGACGAGGATAATACCTTCCTGCTGAGCGACTTTCTGAAGCACACTCCTCCCGAAGTGCTCGCCAAGAATTTCGGCGTTCCGGCATCCAGTCTTGCGAACGTCCCCGATCCCAGCGAGCTTTACATGTTTCCCGCGCCGGTTCCGGGGCCGCTCAGCGCAGACAAGATCGCTGGCGCGGTCGAGGTCGCGATGAGCTTCAGCCATCGCATGACGGCACAGGCTCCGATGAGGATGAAACACGGGACGGTGCGAATTACCGACAGCGCCGTGTTTCCTGTTTCCAAAGCAATCGCGGCGGCCCTGGTCGAGGTCGAACCGGGAGGGATGCGCGAACTGCATTGGCATCCGAACACGAACGAATGGCAGTACTACATCCAGGGCCAGGCCCGCATGGGGGTGTTCGCGGCGTCGGGCGAGGCCCGAACTTTCGATTTCCAGGCCAACGACGTCGGCTACGTACCCTTCGCCATGGGGCACTACATCGAGAACACAGGCAAAACGACACTGCGATATTTGGAGGTATTCAAGAGCGACTACTTCGCCGATGTGTCACTGAATCAGTGGCTCGCCCTTACACCGCCGGAATTGGTCCGCGCCAGTTTGCGCGTGGACCCGCAGTTTCTGCACGCCTTGCGTAAGGGGAAGTCGCCCATCGTGCCGGCCTAGAGCGCGTCGCGTTGAGCGGATTCGATCGACGCATTGTCCCGAAACCGCTGCGCACCTGCTATTACTGAATATTCTCCAGCCACGATGCTCGCCGTGTTGAGCAAATGGACGCGGCGGCGAGCATCACTTTGCGTCGGCTGGGCTATCGGCTGGATTGAGGTCCTGCAAGTTGGTGGCGAGGTGGCCGCCCAGCGCCATCAAATCCTGCGCCATCGCACGCCGACGTGCTCGAGATTCACTTGCTTGAGTGATCTGCAAGCCACACGTAAGCGCCCTGAAGAGTTCTGAAGTCTTCCAGGCTTCGTGCCGGGACGTCGCGATACGCGCCGACTGCCATTTCGCTCAGCGCCCGCCCAGGCCCGAGTTCGAGGAAGGCCGTTGCACCGCCTTCGATGCAACCCTGCAGGCAATCGGCCCATTGCACCGTTTGAGATATTTGCGCCGCCAGCTTGTCGAAACCTGCCTTGGTGTCGATGACAGGAGAGCCGTCGACTCCGCTCAAGACACGCGCGCCGTCAGTCGGAGAGCGCATCGGGCGAACATGGCGCAGGCTCGCGCGAAACGCGGCAGACGCCCCGGCGAGTCGCCCCGTATGGGAAGCAACCTCCACAGGCAAGTCGACAACCCTGGCTGCGTCCGCCTTCGCTTCGTCGGCAAGGGCCTCCAATGTCGCGCGGCTCCCGCCGAGGACGAAGGCGTTACCCGGATTGACGATAGCGATTGCGGCATTGTGCCGTTCGCATAGTCTCTCGATGGATTTGCGGGAAAGGCCACGAATGAAAAGCAGCCCGTCTCCACCGGGGGAAGCAGCATCCATGGCTTCCGCCCGACGCGCGACGAGGTCCAGCGTGTCGGTCGCGCCGAACAGACCTGCAACACCCCAAGCCGCCACTTCGCCGACGCTATAGCCGGCGACGGTCAGCCGGTCGAGCAGCGTGTCCCGCAGCGCCGCCGCGGCTGCCAGCGCCTGAAGCGAGCAGAGGATCTGGCCTATGCGGTTGCGGTGCAGGACGTCGCCGGATCCGGTCCGCACGATCTCGCGAGGGTCCTGGTCGCCGAGCAATGTTGCGGCATGGGCAAATAGACCGGCAGCTTGCGGAGCATCGGCGGTCAGGGCGAACATGTCCGGATGCTGCCGCCCCTGTCCGGAGCAGAGAATTGCAAGGACCATCGCCGCTATGGAAACATAACGGCGATGGCGATCGCCATCGTCACGATGCTCACGATGGTGCTGCCGATGACCATGGAGCCGACCGTCGAAGAGTCCAGCCGATAGTTCACGGCGAAAAGGATGCCGAAGAACCCTGCCGGCACGGCGGCGAACAGGATCGCCGTCCTGGCGATCTCAAAGGGAACCGGTAGCAGGAGCACGATCGCGACCATCAGGAGAGGTCGAACGATGTCGGCCAATGCGGTCGCGCCGACGATCTTCCAGTTGAACTCGAACGATTGAGCCGACAAGACCAAGCCGGTCAGGAACAGCGCTACGCCGGCTGCTGCCTGCCCTATCACCATCAGACAGGCTTCGATGACAGGATTGAGCGTCACGCTGCATAGCGAGAGCAGGATCCCAAGCGCTGGACCGAGAACAATGGGTTTTGTCAGTGCGCGCCTCAGCGCATCGAACATCGGCGCTCCTGGCGTCTTGACGGCGCCGTCCTCCTTCAGGCTGCCCATTTCGGCGACAACCAGTGTGATCGGAGTGATCAGGATCGAACCCGCGGCCATGGCAACGGCGACCGAAACCGGCCCCGTCGCTCCGAGCAGCGAGGATGCAATCGGAAGTCCGACACCGCCAAGGTTTGGGAAGGCAACGGTCAGAGCCTGTACCGACGCGCCCACCGTGCCCGTCGCCAGGAAAAGCCGCGCGATGGAGTACCAGGCAAGATAGATCAGCAGCATGACCCCGCCGAAAATGGCGAAGAGCGGCGCCTGGACAAGCAGCGCGCCACGCGGGGCCGACGCGGTCGCCGCGAACAGGGATGCCGGCAGCGCGAAGCTCATGACGAGCGTGTTGAAGCCGTCGACATGATGGTTTTCGACGATGCCGAATCTTCCGGCTCCATAGCCGAGGGCCATCACGAAAAAGACCGGGGCGAGCGCCAGCAGGATTGTATTGGCCATCAGGCAAGCATCCTTTCCTGCGCGTCGACGAACAAGGTCATGGCAAGGAGGTCCGCTGAGCCCCCGGGACTGAGCCGACGGGCAACGAAGCTCATATGCACAAAATGGGCGCGCTCTCGCCAACCGGGTGCGCCGACGCCGCCCTGGTCGAGGAAGCGGCGCGCGGCTCGACGCGCAAAGCCGAGACCGGAGAGGCCGCCACGGTGCAGCAGGGTGGTGTCCTCGACAACCGCAATGAGGGCGAAACATGTTTCGATGCGCTGGGCTTCGGCGTCGTCGGGAGCCTCAAGGACGCTCCTTCGCAGGGTGGGCAGGCCGATATGATAAATGCTGGGGAATCCGAGGGCAGCCTCGATCCGCGCACCACCAGCGCCGAAGCGACGACGGGCCACCTGACCGTGGCTATGCGGAACCATCGGTCCTTCGAATATGCCGCGGGCCCACAGCCGCAGGACCACGGTTCCCAACGGCAGCGTGGGATCCACCTGTCCGCCGATCCTGGCGCCGGCGGCCGCGCATAGCAGGCCCAATCCGAATATGGCGCCGCGATGCGTGTTGACCCCCGACGTCGCCGCAAGCATGGCTGCCTCGGCATCGAGGCCGATTTCCCTCAACGCGCCCATCGCGCAGCCAGCGGCGCCGGCTTCTGCCAAAGCCTGAAAGTACGGCCCGATGGCCGCGGCGCTGGCGCGAAATGTGCCGGCATCCATGTCTTCATGGCTGCCGGAATCGATGTGGCTTACAAGGCCCGGCTTGGGCCACGTCTCCAGCTCGTCGAGAAGGCAACGCACCGCGCTCGCGGCGATGGCCCCGGCATCCGGAAAACGTGGTACCAGCGCCTTTGACGCAAGCGGCCGCTCCGTGCCGAAAGCAAGGGCGACGGTCACGATGGCATCCCTTCAGAAAGAAAAAACTGCGTGTCGAGCAACGCCACATCGCTGACGGTCTTGACCAGAACCTCGCGCGGGCCGGCGTGAAGCTCCCGCCAGTTCGCGGCCGCGCCGTCATGGCGGATCAGCTCACCATCCAGCCGCATCGGCGCGGCCGCCTCGATCCGCGCCAGATCGGCGGTCAGGCGGCTAAGATCCGTGTCGCGATTGACCTGCAGCAGGAGGTCGAGATCGGAGCGGTCGGTCAGATAGTCCAATCCTGTGACGACAGCCAAGGCAAGGCTGCCGAACACCCTGGCTTCCACACCATGCCGTGAGGCGAGATCCTCAAGCTTGGCGAGCGTGGGTCGCCAAGCGCGTGGCGCCGACGGGCCAGCGGACCGCAGCGAGGGCGGCGGAGACTTCGACAGGATATCTTCGTGCCGCATGAGAAACGAAAGTCGCTTCTTTCCGGCAGAGTACGGCAGCGTAAGGCCCAAAGGCACGCCATCCCCCTCGCCCGGCACGGCACGTCGTCTAATGAGCGGCCAGCCTCTATCGACCCAGGACGAGACGAGCTCGTTCGCGGCGACATCGCCGCGTGTCAGCATCAGCGAACGCCACGCCGCCGGCCCGACGAGTATCAGATCGTGACGCCGCATCGGCAGTTCACCGGGCTTGAAGTGCGAGTTCACGGACACGCTCCGCGATGGCGTATGCCTTCGGCCGACCGCCGCGCTCCTTGCCGAGCGCATCTCGGCGGTCACGCGCATCCGGCATGTTCGCCAAAAGAGAGTCCAGCTGCTCAGCCAGCGGGGCCGCCTCATCCCAGGTGAGATGAACCGCGCCTGTCTGAGCAAGATTTCGCAAGCCCGGAGCAAACACCGGCGTGGACTTCGCCTTTTCCTGCAAAACCTCGATCGATAGCTTCGTCACCCTGGCCATGGATGGCAGATCCATCACCGCCGGATCGGCGGACGGCAGCCCCACCAGCACGCGGGTGGCCAGCGCCGTGGCGAGGAGGGCGCCGGCAGCGGAGTGGCCGTAGAGGAGACCGATGGCGGGTCGCCCGTGCATATCCGCATAGATGAGGGACTTGGCGAGATGAGCTAGGAACTCGTTCAAACCCAAAAGCTCGTCCCGCTTGCTCATGCGCTGGCTGTCACTGTCCGCCAGGACGAGGATCGGGGCGGTTCCGTTCTCAACCGACGCCAGGACGTAGTTCGAAAGGCGGATGGCCTCGTCCACGCCGAGCGCGGTCCGGTCCGCGACGCCGATGACGAGCGCCCGGCCTCCCGATCGCAGTGCGCCGGAACCTGACAGAACTCCGCCGCTGTTTTTCACGTCGTGGCCGTCAGGAAACAGCGAGGCGAGAATGTCATCGAGCGTCACGGCTGGACCTCCGGACTTTGTCAGCGAGAGCAATGAACTGGTCCGCGGGCAGCGCAGGAATGGAAACGGCGTCAGGAATGCCCTCTGCCGTCCAGATATCGACCGCATCCGGACAGGCGCCGAAGCGCTGCAACCGATCTTCAAGGCGGGATTGCTCGGCCTTCAAAGTGTCGATGCCGAAGGCACGGATTGAACTGAGCAGCTCCAGCGCGGCGTCGCGAAAGTCCTGGACAGTATCATTGACGAAAACTTCGGCGCCGCCGAGGAGCCGGCGATGCTTGCCGCCCATGGTCCGCCAGACCAGCGCATGGTCACGGGAGTCGAACTCCTCGACACCGCGATTGGTCTCGATCACCTCGGGACCAGACACCGAAATGCGACCCTGCTCGGAGACCGCCAACGCCGAACAGCAGCCAGCGATCAAACCGCCGCCGCCATAGCATCCGGACCGGCCGCCGATCAGCCCGATCACTTTCACACCTGCAGTTCGCGCTTCGATCACTGCGCGCATGATTTCGGCAATGGCAAGCTCGCCTGCATTGGCCTCCTGCAGGCGCACGCCGCCCGTATCGAACAGGATCAGCACCGGAACGGACCCAATATCGCGCGCGGCGCGCAGCACGCCGGTCAGCTTCGCGCCGTGAACTTCACCGAAAGCACCGCCCATGAAACGGCCCTCCTGTGCTGCGACAAACACCGGCGAACCGTCGAGCCTGCCGCGTCCCACAACGATGCCATCGTCGAACTGCTCGGGAAGATCGAAGAGCTTGAGATGCGGACTGACCTCGCGCTTCTCCGGTCCGATGAACTCGACAACGCTTCCGGGATCGAGCAGCAGCCGGACCCGTGTCCGCGCCGAGGACTCGTACCAGCTTGCGGTGCGATCCAGTTCCACCGAAGACGTGGTTTTCTGTCTGTGAGAGGCGCTCATTGGTCGTCCTCCTCCATTAGCCGGGCCGCTTGCGCCAGCCTAAGGGACACGGTGTCGGGACGCGCTCCGCCGTCATTGATGGAGAACCGGAGCCCGCCAGGCGAATAGCCTTTGACGAAGTCTGCGATCACGGCATCCCACACTTCGCCGAAGCCCGCCGCAGCAGTCCTGATCTCCACCAGGCATTCGGAGTCGGGCAGCACTCGTTCGGCCAGAACTTCGAGATTGCCGGACGCAACAACGCCGATGACGGCCAGTTTCCTCGTGCCGGGCCCCCGCTGGCGGGTGGTGTGGCGGAAGCTCAGGTCCTCCATGGTGGCTGTCCTTCTCACCAGTTGCGGAATCTTGAGGGCGGCGCGTAGAGCCCGCCCGACCAATGGACAAGATCCTTGATGGAGCGCGCCGCCAGCATGCTCCGGTCGGCGTCGAGCGGATTGATACCGATATCTTCAGGACGGCGGATGGCACCGCGCTCGCGCAGATGCTGGACCATCTTAGCGTCGCGGCCACGGCCGACGTCGGTGTATCCCGCCACCCCGCGGATCGCCTGCTCGCGCTCCCTGGCATCACGACAGAGCAGCAGATTGGCGATGCCTTCCTCGGTGACGATGTGCGTTACGTCGTCGCCGTAGATCATCACCGGCGCCAGCTCGAGATTCAGCCTTTCGGCGAGTTCGAGAGCATCGAGCCTCTCGACAAACAGCGGCACGTTCTTTTCGCCGAAGGTCTCGCCGATCTGCACGACCAGCTTGCGGCCACGGCGCAGCAGCGTTGACCCCTCGGGATCGGCTTCCCTGCCGGCCTGCAGCCAGGGCTCGCTCGGATGTCGCCGCCCGCGCGCATCAGAGCCCATGTTCGGCGCCCCGCCAAAGCCGGCGATGCGCGACGTGGTGACGGTGGAGGAATTGCCCTGAAGATCGATCTGCAGCGTCGAGCCTATGAACATGTCACAGGCATAAAGGCCGGCCGTCTGGCAGAAGGCCCGGTTAGAACGCAGCGAACCGTCGGACCCGGTAAAGAAGACGTCGGATCGGGCGCGGATGTACTCATCCATCCCGACCTCGGAACCGAAGCAGTGTATCTGCTCGACCCAGCCGGATTCGATGGCCGGGATCAACGCAGGGTGAGGGTTTAGCGCGAAATGGCTCGCCACCTTGCCCTTCAGTCCGAGTTTCTCGCCATAGGTCGGCAAGAGGAGTTCGATCGCGGCGGTGTTGAAGCCGATCCCGTGGTTCAATCGCCTGACGCCATAGGGCGCGTAGATGCCCTTGATCGCCAGCATGCCGGTCAGGATCTGCGACTCGGTGATTGCAGCGGGATCGCGTGTGAACAGCGGTTCGACGAAGAACGGCTTGTCGGCCTCGACAACGAAATGCACCCGGTCCCCCGGTATGTCGACGCGCGGAACCTTGTCGACGATCTCGTTCACTTGGGCGATAACGACGCCGTTCTTGAAGGCTGTGGCCTCCACGACGGTCGGCGTATCTTCAGTGTTAGGCCCGGTGTAGAGGTTGCCGTCATGGTCGGCGCTGACTGCAGCGATCAGCGCGACGTTCGGCGTGAGGTCGATGAAGTAGCGCGCGAATAGCTCGAGATAAGTGTGGACCGCACCGAGCTCGATCTTGCCGCCGAACAGCATCTTCGCGATGCGCGCCGACTGCGGGCCGGAATAGGCATAGTCGAGCTTCTTCGCCACGCCGCGGTCGAATAGGTCGAGATGCTCCGGCAGCACGACGCCGGACTGCACCATGTGCAGGTCACGCACCTTGGCTGGATCGACAGCAAGGAGGGCGGCGCAGAGCAGATCCGCCTGCTTCTGGTTGTCACCCTCCAGGCAGACGCGATCGCCAGGGCGGACCACCGCTTCCATCAGTTTGGTGGCGTCGCGCGCATCGACGACCTTGCCCTTCGCCAGCCTCGCGCAGGCTTGGATACGGGCGTCGCGCGCTTCCCGGCCACGCTGCCAGGTCGTCATCGTCTTTGCTCCTCCAGCAGGCTCCGGATTGCTGGCCGAAATTAGTCGCGGAGCTCCCTGGAGTATTTCCTCAAGCAACCATGTTTTCGACTTTGCACGCTGCCGAACCCGGCAATTGCATGACGGAGCGAACGTTGCCCGGTTCCTCCACTTCGCAACCGTCTTCTGATCGATGCCGTAGCGATTGCGACAGGGACTGAAGACCGATCAAAGCATGCCATTGTTAGTCTGAGTGGAGCGATCACCGTGGAACCGGCAGCGCTTTCGTCTTGCCAGACAGTCTGGCTCCAATCGCCAGACTTTCGGGAAACCAACTGACGAAAGCCCGCATCGCCGCAGCGGATTGAGGGAGGGCTGCAATGCGTGCCAACACGGTGGCGGTGCGAATGCGGGTTGCGAATTGTCTGTTCCAGGCCTTTGAGTAGCGGCTGCCGGCGGCAACGCGCGCCTCGCGACCCCATCGGTCGAACCTGGCCAATTCGGTGGCCAACAGCCAGCCGGACTGCAAGGCCATGGAGATGCCTTCGGCGATGATGGGATGGGACTCGCCGGCAATGTTGCCGACCCGAAATATGTCGTCGGCAAAACGCGGACGAATGCCAGGGCGTATAGGCCCGGCGGCCAGCCATTCGCCATCGAGCGTTGCCCCCCCGATCGCGGAAACGGTACCAGGACAGGATGCCAGGATGTGCGCGTGAACGACTTGGCCCGCCGACAAAGCACCACTTTTCTCACGCAACCTGGCCAATATGTCGCGGCGTATGCAGCAGGACAGCGACATCCTGTTCTGATCCGTCCACACCATGCCGCCATAGCCGCCCGGAAATACCAGGAGAGGCATGAGGTCTCGGGCGAGCGAAGCTCCTTTGAAGTGAGCCTTGAAGCCAAACAGATCGTGGGGCGCACTGCTTTTTGGGAGGTTGGTTGGAAGCTTTCCCTGCTCCCAAGAGCCATGCGCGGCTATCACGACTGGCGCAGCGAGAACCCTCTGATCGTCTTTGCCGCTGATCCGGACTGCGGCGTTCTCCCCATCGCTGATGATCGTCACCGCGCGGCAAGGCTGAAAAACATCGGCTCCGGCATTGCGGGCAGCGTCCAAAAGGATGCCATCCAGAACGTCGCGGCCAAGTGCACGCCCAAAAGCGTCTCCCGCCGCCCGGGGCATGCCCGCGTCTATGCCCGGGCCCGACGCAAACAATGCAACTCGCCTGACTTCCGGGCCTGCCTTGGCGCGAATCGCGGCGCCCGCTCCCAAACGATCCAACAGCTCCAGATTGACTGCCGACATGAACTCGCCGCAGACTTTTCGGCGCGGGAATTCGCTTCGTTCGATGATGGCAACCGCGCGCCCCTGGCCGCACAAAGCCAAGGCCACCGACGCGCCACTTGGCCCGGCACCTATGACAATGGCATCGTACATCGCGGGAGCGCTTCCTTGGGGATGACGCTGAAAGCGTGGGTAAACGGGCCAATCCTGCGTTCTTCACACTGCTGGCTGGAACCCGATGGCCACAGACTGGAAAGTTCATTGCCCGCGAACCCCGCGCGGACGCTCGCTGCTGCATCGTGCATGGTCACCTCGTTTGCGCCAATGATGCGTAGGAGCGAGCACATTCTCAAGGCACTGGCGTTTCGGCTTGGCTCGGTGGCGAGGAACACCGGTGCCCGTGAACGGAGCGCTGCAAACAGAACCTTCAAGTCCGCGTCGGAAAAATGGTGGAGGAACAGATTGGCCGAGACAACGTCGTAAGCGCCGGCGCCGGGCTTTGCGATCCAGTCAAAGACGTCATCGGTGACGGTTTCAACTCGCCATCCGAGTGCGGTGAAGTCCGCGCGCCGTTTGTCTGAGATGAGGTTGACCTGGTCAAGCATGACCAGATCCACGTCGGTCCAGCTCCTAGCCAAACGTCTTGCAACCGAGAGCATGAATGCCCCGTCGCCGGAGCCGAGTTCCAGAATCCTGTTAGGCGTTTTGCGCACGTTCGCCTTCAAGAGACCAGACATGATCGCGCTCTGAAACATCAGCGCGTTTATCCAAACGAGGTCGCGCCGGGAGCCGATTGCCCTGGGATCGTCGGGGGGCAGGATATCGAGCAGTTCCGGCTCGGTCCGACGGCGGTCGAGATCTTTGGTCAACTCAGGCATTGCCGGCCGTATGGAACATCATCGTCTCAGCCGTCAGGCCGGGTCCGAATGCCATGGCACAACCCACGCGGTCTTCCGTGAATTCGCGCAGCATTCGCTCAAGCACGAACATGACCGTGGCGGAAGACATGTTTCCGTTTTCGCGAAGGACCTCACGCGACATCAACAAAGCAGTGGGATGGAGATTCAGCGCGCGCTCTACTGCATCGAGTATCGAGCGCCCACCTGGGTGGACAGCCCAAAGATCAACGCTTCCGACGCTGCTGGCTCCCAGAATTCTGCCGATACCTGTAGCGAGCACACCTTGAATTGCGCCAGGGACTTGTCCCGACAAGACCATGTCGAAACCGTCGTCGCGAATGCCCCAGGTCATCAGGTCGCGGCTGTCGGCGGCGACGATCGCGTGAAAACTATCCAGGCCGATCCCGAAGGGTCGGGCAGTCACCGACGCGGCCGCGCAACCATCACCCCAGAGGCAGAAGGACAGCAGTTTTTCGAGATCGCTGGTCTCCCTGAGATGGAGCGTACAGAGTTCAATACAGACGATTACGACGTGAGCCTCGGGTTCGGACCGGATGATGTGCCGTGCCAGCTTAAGCGCGTTGATTGCCGCGTAGCATCCCATGAAGCCGATGATCGTGCGTTCAACTGTGGTCGGCAAATTGCATCGAGCAATTATCTCCAGATCGATACCTGGGGCGGAGAAACCGGTGCACGTCGTCACGATCAAATGCGTGACGCTCGTCCTGTCCTGGAGGAGCCGCTCCACGGCTTGCTGGGCCAGAACCGGCGCAGCGGCGGCAAACATTTCCATGCGTGTCGCTGTTCCTGGAAATGCACCCCGCTTGAAAACGCCCGCCATGTCCACACTCGGACCCTCGGGATCGTCGGCAGGCGCAAAGCACGAATAGCGATGCTCGATCCCGCCCTTGTCTGCCATGCGATTGAAAATCGCGCGGCGACGGGGGTTTGCCGTCAACTGAGAGCCAGCAAACTGCAGGAAGAACCTGTGAACGCTATGGTCAGGGACGGCCGTCGCAATTCGGTTGATGAAAGCTTGAGCGCACATTTTTTTCCTTGGCTTGCCGCCGCAAGCTTGTGGTCACCGAGGAAAGCGCCATGTGTTGGAGGCTCGCAGCGGATCTGCGCCTTCGACGGCAATGGCAAACTCTATTGTGGTAAACGCTCAGAACAGGAAATGCTTCCCTTGGACCCCTGCCCTTCGCCAAATTTCAGGCCAATGCGGTTGGACCGCAACCGAAACCTCGCTGGACAACGAATGTTTTGCGCCGCTTGCCCCAAGCACCGTGAAGCCCGGCAAACCGATCTCGGGAGGTTTGCGGCGCCCGCTTGGTCGCCGGTCACGCTGACAGCGCGGTAAGGCCTTTCCGCTTGTCCAAGATCAGGCTGTTCCGGGATTAGATGTCAGTGGCTTTGGGACGGCCTGAATGCCGTTTTCCTGAAATGCCTGGTGGACGGCGATCAAAGCGGCGCGGCGGATCATGAAGTGTCTGCCCGCTTTCGCCTTGAATTTGGCCCGGATGACCAGCGTGCCGTCCTCGACTTCGGCAATTCCCTGGCTCTTGAACGGCTCGAGCATATCTGCAGCAAGTTCCGGGTTGGCCGACATATCCTGGCCGATCTTCTTGAAAATCTTGCGGACTTTGTCGACATCGGTGTTGAATGCAACGCGAAAGGTCAGTTTCTCGATCATCCAGTCGCGGCTGAAATTCTGGATCTTGCCAATCTCGCCATAGGGAATTGTCGCCAAGGCACCGCGCTGATGGCGCAGGGAAACCGACCGGACCGAGATTTTTTCTACGGTCCCCTTGGCGCCTGACGTTTCGATATATTCGCCGAAGCGGAATGCATCGTCGATCAGGAAAAACAGCCCGGAGACCAGGTCCTTCACCAGCGTCTGCGAGCCGAAGCCGATGGCCAGCCCGAACACGCTCAAGCCGGCGATCAGAGGCCAGACATTGACCCCGATCGACAGCAGGATCGAGAGCAGCGCCAAGGCCACAATGCTCGATTTGCCGACCGCGCTGAGCAGCGGCACCAGCGTGCCCAGCCGTGAACGCGGCGCACCCAGCGCCTCCTCGTCACCACTTACGGCGGGTAACTCCGCGCGCAACGCGCGAGTCGTCCCCGTGCCGACCACGTTCCACAGAAACGCCGCCCCCAACATGATCAGCGCCAAACCGGATGCGCCCTTGGCGACCTCTCGCAGATCTATGCCAAACCCCGCAGCCAGCGGTGTCGCCCATAGCGTTCCAAGCATGGCAATCATGATAGCCACGACGGTGAAGCGCGCGGTCTGTCGCCCTGCCGCTGCCACGATCGAGATGTCAGGAGACTCCAATCCGCGTTGCGCCCAGTTCCCGATCATTGCGTCCAGATGCGGCGCGGCGAGAAATATCAACCCGGTCAGCAGAACGGCCGACCCACGAAGTGATGCTCCCATGGTCAGCGCGGCCTGAGTGGTGAGAAAGGTGATTATCAGGAACACGATCACGATTGCCGGCCACACTTTGGCGAGTCGGGTGCGCCAGCGGCTTCTGGGGCGCGGACCGGCGACGGCGGCTGCCATTGTGCGTCTGTGCCGCCATACCGCCCATGCAAACAGAACGTAGATCGGAATTGCCAAGCCTGTTCGCAGCAGATCCCCCAAGGCCGGCCCGACGCTCCAGATCCGCAAAGTCGCGAACAGCGTAACGCCGATGAGCGCCAAGCCAATAGCAAGCGAGAGGTCGCGTACGAGCGCCGCCAGATGGGCGGAGTGCTCCACGAACTCGGTTCGCCGCGATGCCATCAAGAGTGATCTGACGGCGGCGAGGATGATGAAGCCGAGCACGGTGACCACCGTCCAAAGGTGAAGGGTTTGCAAAGGCACGCCAGAACCGGCCAGCAGCCGCGCAGCAATGAAGCCGATCACCAGCGCCACTACAATAGCCGCCACGCCCGCGAAGAATCTGCGCGATGCACTGCTTGTCGCACTCGCCTTCGCGAACCGCCGGGCAAGCAGGATGTACACGCCGGCGACGAGCGCAACGACCAACACAATCTCGAACAGGAGCCCAAGAAGAGATGTTCCCCCGGCTGCAAGCGAGGCCCTCAGGTTTTCAAGCTCGACGGGGACGTTGCCCAAAGCGGAAACCCGCGCGAACAGTCCGGAGACGAAACGATCGGCGAGCTGTTCGAAGCCCGAAATCAACGAAGTAACGTCCGTTTCCGCCGTCTTGTCCATCGATTTCCCCCTCTTCAGCGCCTCGGAAGCCAGTTCCGGCGGTCAAGGCCGCTGTCTCGCTATCCAGCACCCGACCGTCGCACAATTCAAGCTTCTTTTCTGTCCGGACCTGTTGCTCGCGCGCGGGGTCCGAGCGCACTGAACTTGTCGGCCCAGAGCGCAAGGACCGCGCCGACGAGATAGGCCTGATTGGCGATGTCTATCAGGCGTTTACAGTGGCTTTCTTCTGGCCGATTCTTAGAAAACCAACATCTCATTCAGCTCTCTATTTGACGCCTCACCCTAAGCAAGTGCGCAAACGACAATGGCCCATTCGACGGTTGTGTTTCATCGTAGCGGAGCGGGAGTGTTGAGAAGTTTGCGCGACATACAATCGCTAGGCGGGAGGCATCGCCGCAAGGAAGCCACTGGCCAGCAGATATTCATAAAGATGCCGTAGAGGCGGTGCGGGACGCAACTGATCGGCAGTTATCCATGGCCCGCTGCCGTCAACCTCCCATCCGCGTTCCAGTTCGGTGTTGAGCATGTGAAGCAACTCCTCGCGAGGGCACGGATAGGCCAGCACGCGCACGTCGGAGCCGAAAAGCCGTGCGATACCCTCGAGCAGGCGGCCTTCCAGGTGCCGATATCTCACATCGTCGAAAATCCGCATCAAGGCAGGCAGCGGCACGGCAAAGCGCAACGGAGCCTGCGTATATCGACGCACGAATGCGGTGGTGCGATACAACTGGCGATACCGCGTCATCATCGCTGCACCCTTGCCCATTGCATGCATCGACGCATCCGAATCGACGATCATCAGGCGCACGTCGATGACATCCTTCGCCTCAGGATTGCCAGCGACCTCGCGGCGAAGCGTTTCAAGGCACGCCGCAATCGCTTCCGGCGAAAGGTCGTCGTGCGGGTCGCTCGCCAAAGGCACGATGACCACGGACTTCTTGTACAGAAATTCGTTGGCAGCGACGGCCGCACCATCACCGTCCAGCGTCACTGCCTCAGCCCTGCCGTCGCGTGCCAAGGCCGTATGCAGTTCGCGCATGTCGCAACCCGCGAACGCCCTGCCCCGCATGACGATCTGATCAATTTCGAGACGATCATCTGCAAGGTTGTCGAACATCCTCGCAGGCAAATCTCCGGGCGCTGCCCGCTCATTCAGCAGTGCATGCAGCAGGTTCACACCCAGAATGCCCACCGCCTCCTGCTGAAGCAGGTTGGCATTGTCGCGAAGGGTTGCGTGCAGCAGAATGTCGCTCGCCTCAGCCTGCGGCTGATCCTGAAAGCGGACGCCGATCCAGCCGTGGCAATCGTTGGTGCCGGCAAAATTGCGGGCGGCGATGGTATCGGCGAAAGTGAACAACCGCGTGTCTTTGCCGCGTGCATCACCGACCTGTTGCACAAGCGATTTCCATTCACAATCGAGCAAATGCCTTCGCAACAAGAACATTGGCAAGATCGACGAAGAACGACCCCGCCAGAGTGATCAGCAGGAAGGCCTTCGGGGCAGGTCCGTAGCGGCGCGCCACCTCGTCCATGGTCGCCATCGCAACGGGCATCGAAGATATCCCGAAGCCGAGGAAACCGCCGACCGTAACCGCTGCCTCATAGTCCCGGCCCAGCAACCGGAATAGAATGAAATAGGCAATCGCCACGATGACCATGATCTGCAGCAGCACGTTGACGAAAAGTGGTCCGAGTATAGCGGCAACAGCAATCAGCTTGGTGCTCATGAGGCTGAGCACAAGGAACAGGTTCAGAGCAACCTCGCCGCCCTTTTGAATCGGCTCGAAGTCCAGCCGGATGCGGGTCCAGTCAACAAGGTTCGTCAGGAAAACTCCCGCGAGCATCGCCGACAGGAAGCCAGGCAGCAGTAATCCTGCGTCCTTGGCCCAGCTATTGAGCTTGTCGCCAAGAAGGACCGATACCGCAACAATCAGGATGGTTACCAGAATACTCTGAAGGTTCCAGCGACCCTCCTCAAATGCTGCCGGAGCCTCTATTTGCGGCTCGGCTAAGGAGACCTCAGTCTGCGGTGCCGCAACCGGGGAGAGTCTGTGACGCCCTATCAGCCAGCCGGCAATGGGTCCCGACACCAAGGCGCAGTGATGACCGCAAGAGTCGCCGCTCCTGCTCCGACCGCTTGCGCGTTCTGAAGCCCGACGGCCTCCGCCTCCTTCGCCCAGGCAAGTGCCGTCCCGGGTCCACCGACGAAGGAAAGGCTCCCGGCAAGGAGCCCATAGAAGGGGGGTGCGCCCCAAGCCGCGGCGACATCGATGCCAACCAGATTCTGGCAGACCAGAAGAAGCACCGTCACCGCGCAGAGGATGGCCAACGGACGGCCACCGTCTCGCAGCGCTTTCAACTTCGCCGACAAGCCGATCGTCGTGAAGAAGACAAGCAACAGAAGATCGCCGAGCTTTGTGCCGAAGGCGACCTCCGTTCCGAAGATCACCTGAGCAAGGAGAACCAGTAGAGCCACGATCATGGCTCCGATCACGGCGTTGGGCATGTCGATGCGTTTCAGCACTGGAACCATTTGACGGATGCGGGTTCCCGCGAGCAACGCGATCAAACCAATGATCAGCGTTGCAAGTTCCGAGAATTCAATATGGTCCGCTGCCATAGGCTCAATCCCCTCGTCGAAGCTCCGCGAGCGCTTCCTTCATCGTCACCAATCTCGCTTCGGCGAATGGCTGAACGTCTTCGGCGATGCAAATAACAACTGCGCCGCTCGACCAGCCTGCCCACCTGCGAGCCCCTTCCCAGATCAACTGCCAAGGCCTGGAGACGGCACGCCAACCCGGATCAATCTCGAAAAATCCGGCGAAAGGCCCGACTTCCGCGCACGGTCGTCTATGTGGGCCAACTCCCGCAAGGTTGACAATGGCAAGCGGGTATCGAGCGCACCGCGGTCGTACGCATAATCAGGAAGATAGCCGTTAACAATGAGCCGCCAGTCGAATGGAACCACGTCGCCGACTGCTCGCATCATCTTGACGATCGTCGTCGTGCAGTTCGTCGTGATGGAATTGTAGAATGCAGGCTTCGTGGAAAGCGCATTTGCGTCCGAGACGTATTCCAGCAGAAGCGTCCGGGCCGCGTCAGGCGATGCTTTCAGACGATAGATCTGGACATCCTCTCCCCGAACATTTGACCTGACACCGACCACGTCTCGCTCGTCGGCCGCGATAACAACCAAGGGATTGCTCTTGAACAGATCCGCTATGGGCGAAAACTCGCCACCTACACGGCGCCGCACCTCAATGGACCAAGCAAGATATTCACCGCCCGAGAAGCCAAAGCTCATGATGACATGGGCCATTTTCGGTCCAGCCCAATAGGACATGAAGAGGTCGGCGGTCTGAACCGTGGAAAGGTCGTAGGTTCGGGTTGTCCAACGTTCGGTGAAATCGGTGTCGCTGCGCCATTCGAAATCACGCACGTCTTTCAGGGTTAACAGGTTTCCATCGCGCGTCCCGGTTACCTGACGGGCGACATCGGGCGCCCAGTCGGCTTGGCCCAGAGGCTTGATGGTGCTCCACCAAACCAGAACCGCAGCAAACGCGGCGAGAAACAGGGCAAACGCCCGGAAGCGAAAACGGCTGAAGAGCGCAATGACGGTGCCGAAGCCGAACAAGATGAAAAGGGCGCAGGCCACAGCCCGGCCAAGCTCTCCCACGGGCAGACGATACCACATGGCGAATCCGACCCAGGCGGCCACGGCGGCAATGGCGAGCGACAAGATAATGGCGAACGAGATTCGAGGGATGCGATGCATCATTCCCCTTCCAGCCCTACGGTACCAACAAAGGCGTCTCTTCAGGGGCGGCCGGGGTCGCTTGCTGCCGTCCGAATGCCATTCTCACGCAGCGCTCGAAGCAACTTCGAGATGGAGCATCATTAAGCCTCGCTGCCACCCTGGCCTGGATTAATCATTTCTTGCAACCCTTCATGGAGGTCGCCGGTAAAATACAACCCTTGTTGGTTTTGTTGGCCTGTGTCCTTGGAGAGCCGGTCAAATTCTCGACCTCGTTGCCGTAGTTTTCTCTGGTGTTCTGATCGACCACTGCAACGGGTGCCGAAATCACCAACCCTGCGGCACTGCCAGCCGCAGCCGCCGCGCCGGTCGTCGCTTGCACGATCGTGTCGCCAAGGCCCACCCTGCTGTCGGTCAGGGTCTGGCCAGCAGCCATCCGCGCTCCAATCAACTGGACGATCTGCGGAGACGAGGCGAACTTGCCGTGATTCAAACTGTCTCCGGATTTGACCTTCGTCAGGTCGATGACGGTTACATTGTTGCTCGAAAGTTCTTCCTTGTATGGAGCCTCTTCCGGATTGATAGAGCCGAGCCGGGGGATGTTGCCCCAGACCCGTCGCGAAAATGCGAGCGCCCGGTCATCCTGCGAGACAAAGAGGGTGAACTGGGGGTGCTGTTTGCCCATGTCGGCAATCTGTGTGCGAAACACGTCGACATCGACGTCAGGCGCGGCCAGCATGACGTTCTTGAACTTCGCCGGCAGTCCGCCATTGCGGATAGCCATCTGGCGCAAGGATTCCAACGCAAGCCAGTTGCCCATCGAATGGGCGAGGATCGAAACCTCTTTCACTTCAGGATCGCGAGCGAGGTATTGGAACAGCGTCTCGAGCGCATCTCGCGTGTAGTTGGTGCTTTCGCGATCGTAGCCATAGGCCAGCGTACTGCCTCGGGAAGGCCATGTGACCAGGATCGGAGCGCTGTCGGTGCCCGTATCGTGGGCGATCTGCGCAAAGCGATAGAGGGAGTCTTCGAAGCGGTTGTTGAAGCCATGGACGAATACCAGGACGCTGTGGTCCGGGCTCTTCCTGACGGTGGCGTGCAGCCATTCCTTCGCGCCATCCCGTGTTAACTCTTCGGCTTTCACCACCGCGAAATCGGTTGCCGGGTTTGACGGCAGCTTCTTGGGCCAGGCGACCTCGCCGACCTTGCGCACCGATGCTGGTGGGATCGACACCGTAATGTCCGCAAATGAAGGATCCGTCCCGCGTTCGCCCGTATACATCTCGGCCGGATTGGTGGAGCGAGCGCGGGTCGTCGTCACCAGCATCTCCACCTTGCTGGATGCCGGTGATGTATCGGCCACGGGCAACAACACGTTCGTTGGACGAGATGCGCAACCGCTAGACAGGCCGATCAGTGCGAATGCCAGCAACGCACGGGGGACACACATCAATTTGAACTCGCCTGCAAAGCCGGCTTCCAAAACGTCCCCCTCACGTGTGCAACGTCAACAAGCCGGCTCGGATACTGCTTGTTACCAATCGAAGTCAGTTGACAATGATTGCCTCGACAGTGGCACCCAAGATCCGATCGGCACGCTGCTCCACACCACCAACCAAGTACCGGAATCCGTTCTTTTGCGCAACTGCTAGGCCCCGCGTCTCAACATTTCGCCTGGCTGCGCGCCGCCGGTCCGCTCCTAACTAAACAGCGAGGCATTCAACGAAGAGGTCGTCGCGTACCCGGTCGCTGCAAGCCATGCCGCCGACTTTACTTTATGCGGGCGACGCGACCCGAAATCTCGATCGTTTCCGACCCGGTCAGGGCCTCGAGGTCACCATTGGGCCAGGTGACGAAACAGCCGTTCGGGCAAAATTCCACGGTCTCGCCGGGATGCAGCGCAAGCTTCGTCTTGCTGCCGCCTTCCGTCACGATCAATGTTCGGATCTCGCTGTCCTTGTTAACCACGCTGGCTGCCAAAGCCGAACCACCCACGGCAAGAACAGCAATGGCGGCGGCGAGCGACGTCAACACGTCGCACTTGATCGACCGATTTAGTGGCGGGCAATATTTGAACTGCTGTGTCACTAGGGTCGTGAACCACCCATTCGGGTTGATCATGAAGGCGCCTCTGCCGACGAGGCTGGCATTGGCGATGGGATCACCGTTTCCGAACCGGGCTAGTCACCTGTCAACTGCCATTTGTTGTCGGGATTGAATTGCTTTATCGCGCCGGCCACAGCCTCCGTCTTCGGGCCTAGATCGGCCTCGTAGACGATACCTTGCTGATTGACCACAAAGGTTTTGACGCCCGTTTCGGCATATTTCACGGGCCAGGCCACCAGCGCGAAACCCGCGATCATGTTGCCGTTGATGATATAGTTGTAGGCGCCTCCGGCGATATTCGCGCCTTGGCCGGTCAGGATGCGGAAGCGATACCCAAAATAGCCATTGCCTTTCTTCGCCTTGCCGAGAGCCGCCTGGTTGATGAAATCGCCTGCCGGACTAACGCCATTGGTGTCGTCGGACGGCCAATATAGTCCGTCGGCCCGGCCCTCGCTGCTGATCAGTTTCTGGGCGTATTCCAGCACGCCATCGCCATCGCGATCTTCTGCCGCGTAGTCACGCTGAGCTTCCACATAGGCGCGAACCGTTTCGATCGCTGTGATCTCATTTTCCCCAACGCGCCGGTTGATGATCTCTTCGATGCCAGCCTGGGTATCGAAAGCCCACTTGCCGTCCTTGCCCTTGGTGATGGGGAATGGCAGCGTCCATAGCTTGTCACCAATGTCGAGTTCCTTGCGGTCGCCAAGATCACGGACAATCAGTGTCTTGGCAGCGCCTTGCTGGATCTGCGTGTAGGTGTCCATCACGCCTTCACTTGTCCTCAGCTTTGCGGCATCCAGCCCAAGCAGTACGGCCAGTCCATCGAAATCATCCTTTGCCAGGACTGACTTGAACGCGTCCACAGCCGCCGAGGGATCATCGAAAAGCGGCGGACCTTTCTTGGCCACGTAATCCTCGAGGCTGTGCACCTCCTGCGCGCTGGCAAAATTTGCGGAACCCGCGCCAATGCTCAAGATCATTCCGGCCCCGAGCAGCGAACGTAGAACAAGACTCCGGACGGACGTTTTCATGTCGGTTCTCCTCGCCAAACTTATTAACGCCTGCCACCGCCGCGCCCGCCACCGCCGCGCCCGCCGCCGCGCCCGCCACCGCCCTGCCTGCCACCGCCGTGCCTGATCATTTTGTTGCCGCCACCGCCGCCGCTGCGAACTCCGCCTCCTCCCATGCTCCTCGCGCCGCGCTGGGAAGAAATCTGCTGACGTTTTCCGGAACTGACGTTGCCAAGGCCTGAAGGATTCCTCGGTCTGTTGTCCGCTCTCGCTGCGGGCCTGGGCTTGCCGACCGGGCGATTGACTTTCCCTGACGCTTTTGCGGCAGCGCCGTCATTCCTTCGTGCCGAAGCATTCGAGTTGTTCTTGGTTGGCCTTTTGGAATCCGACCTCGACGCCGGGGGCCGGTTTTTCAAGCCCTCTTTGATTTCGCGTTGGCGGACGTCCTTCACGTTCCCGGACTTTCCGGCAAGCGTGCTCGCTCGGTCCCTTTTTAGATCGGACGCCTTGTTGCGCATATTGTTGCGATCGTCGGACTTGACCCGGTTGCTGATCTTCGTCTTGTCGATGTTGGCGAATTGGTTCTTGTCAAAATTTAGTTTCGAACGGTCGACGTTTTTCCAGTCGACGTCGTTGAAATTGACCTTGCCTTTTATGTTGTTGAGGCAATTGTTGCAGTCGATATCGATATCGTTGCCGTTCCAGCGGCCTCCCGACACACCCCAGTCATTCCAATCCACTGCCGCTGCCCAGACGGCACCAGTCACGAAAGCCGCGAAATAGGGCGCGGTGGGGTAATAATAACTTGGGTAGGGGTCTGGATAATAGGAGATCGGAGCGACCGGATAGTCGGTGGCATAAAGCATTTGCGGCTCGTACCGTGGAACGTAGATCGTGTCTGCGCTCGCGGACTGGATGACGACATTGTCGTTCTCCTCGACAACCTTGATCTTGTCATCGGACTTGATCACGCCTTTGGCGACAGCCGTGTCGCGCAACTGCTGAATGGCGACCAGAACGTCTTTTTGCTGATACGTCAGTGCGTCGCCAAGCGCCTGGGTCCACTCCAGATCGTCGTTCATCATTTTGACGATGTCGGGATAGTTGAGCAGTGAGATGACGCTGCCGTCCCAGCTTTCCTTCGGTTTCAGGCCTGGCTTCTTGGCGACCTGATCCAAAAACCGGTTCGCTTCCACGATCTGCAATGGATAAAGCGACGCTTCGGAAATCACCGCGACAAGTTCATCGGGATAGAGCGCTATTCGCGCTACCAGAACTTCGAGTTCATCCTCGTCGAGCGGTTCGGGCGCCGGGGTAGCCGCTGCGCTGGCTGTAGCAGCGGCTTGATCCTGAGCAATCGCGAAAGAGGGCGGACCCGAGCAGATCAAGAACGTCAGTATGGCCACAGCCCCAACAGGCCAACGCGGAAACTTGATCTCCATTGTCGTCCCTCCAAGGTATGTGAACCTAGTTGTCAGCGATGTTCTGCCGAGTCCGAGCGAGTGATCTTGCCTTGGCGTTATGTTGGCGCATTACCTGCCGAGGGGCAATGTAAGTAACTGTATGCTACGTGTGCGACCCTTCACTTGTGAACCTCGCTGGTTAGCGCATCGGGGCGCGAGCCTGCGGAGCGGTGCCGCTTGGCGCGAAGAGGGCAGAGGCCAAGCAAAGCCAAGCCTTTGATAAGATGGCGGCGTTCCATTTCTCCTCCATCAGATCGATTGCAATCGGCAGCGCGCTCGTCACGGTCTGCTCGAACAATCCTTCAGTGGCCACCCAGCACGAGAGTCTGGACGGGCAGCAACAATGCCTGAATCCGAAGGATCATGGCATGCACAAGCCCTACGGTGTCCACCACATGCAGGAACACCCATTTGAGCGTGCCGATGTCCTTTGCCGCGAGCGCGTCGTGATTGTTGGTGTATGCGTTTGCGATGCAGCTGCTGCCCGGCGGCAAGCCGTCGAGCTCCCCCGGATAGAGCGGTTCGAGGAAGACCGTGAGGGTTCCGCCCTGCGCCAGCTGTTGAACATCGATGAGCTGATCTGTCGGCCGCAATTGTCCCGCCGCGATGACATCCTGTACCTGGGTCACGACCAGGGGAAGGATCGTAAACGGCTTGCCGATGCATGTGGCCTCGGCAATCATCCCCTCTTTCATCACCTGCGCCTCGATCTGGCCAAAGCCGGCAATCAGAACACCACGTCCGGCGCCCTCGGGGACCAGGATGCCGGCGGGCCGTATCATGGTGTTTACGACGTCCCCGGGTCGAAGCGTGAACTGCTGGACGGTCCCCGCGACGCCAGCCCGAACCAGGGTCTTGTCCAGATCGACCTGTGCCTGCGCAAGCGCTGCCTGCGCGCTGGCTTTCTGGGCCGGCAGCAGCGAGCTGATCTTCGTTTCGATGGTCCGCTTGCTTGCGACGGCGGCATCAAGACCACCCTTGCGACCGTCCACGGCGTTTTGCAGCCGCTCGACCTCCCGAACCGAAACGACGTCCTTTTTCACCAGCTGCTGCTTCATTTCCAGTTCGTCCAGGGCCTGCTGGTAGGCGCCTTGCGCCTGCTGGATGAGCCCATCCGCCGCTGCAAGGTCCGTTTGCGCAACCGTGGCCTCGGCGTCGGTTTCGGCTATCTGGCGCTGTGCCGTCTCCACCGCCGCTTCCTGCGCGGAACTGTCAAGCCGAAAGAGCGGATCACCGGCTTTGACCTTTGCATTTATGCCGACGAACACCTCGGCAACCCGGCCCACGGTTTCAGGAAGGATGGTGACGGTGCGGAATATCGCGGAGACGTTTTTCGTCGAAGGATGATAATAGAAAATGAGGGTGATCAACGAAACGGTCAGCACCAAGCACGCCGTGATGCCCCAGCGCAGCTCGTACCACATCGTATAGAGGTTGATCTCGCGCCCGATACGCTTGCCTTGCACATAACGGCGGAAAAGATAGTCCGGAAAGACCGTGAGCAACGAACAGAGAATTAGCTCAAACATGGCTCAGAGCATCCATGCGCGCGATGTCGATTTTCTGCTCGGGACCAGGCTGCACTATCGCCTGCTCCTCCGCCTGCTCCTCGGCGGCGGGATCGCGCCCGGACAGTTTCTCGAGCGAGCGTGCAATCGAAGACATCGGCGTCTTGAAATCCGGCAGATCGATGAACGCCAGCAACAGACCCGCGATCCAGAAAAGATGGTTGTGGGTAAAAAGCGAGATCAGACAAAGGACAGCCACAATCTCCATTTGCACTTTTTTCGACCCATGCGCCATTCGTTCCGGAAGGGCATGGAGTCGAAAGTACAAATTGCCTATGATGAGGACCATTGCCAAAATCAAGACGACGACCACATTGAACAGCCAATCGGTCTGGCCGGGCGCAGTGACGAAGATCGGCAAATGCTCGATCGCCGCAGGATGTGTCGTGTCTGCCATTTCTCCCCTCCCACAAAGACTCTCACGGCCCGCCCAGCCAACGTACCATTCTCCAGATTGCCTGTCGATGGATTGGAGGAACGGGTAGTGGGTCAGTTTGAAATTTCAGTAGTTGTTGAGCGAAACAGCACGGTTCCGTCTTCGGTCGCAATCTCGCGCACCTCCGACGCATAGAAAAAGTCGCTCTCGCGGTCCACATGCGCGTCTGCAATGTTGGTTGATATGTGGTCGAACTCGTCTCCGGCGTCACGACCGGGGACAATATTCAACACCCGAAGTGCGGCACCATTGCTTAGCCTGACAATCGCAGGCGGTTAGAGCCTGGAGCGCAAGGCATACATCGCCAGCAAGCCGAGAACAAGAACCGCAATCACGGCGCCGGATCCTCAATCTGCGGCTCGCCTTCGACCGGGGGCTGGTGCAGCCAGTCATTGAGCAACACATAGGCGACTGCGAGCAGCACAGGGCCGGTAAACAGGCCGAGCAGGCCGTCGGCAAGCATGCCGCCGATGACACCAATGAGGATTACCGGCATCGGCGCTTCCAGCCCGCGGCCGAGCATCAATGGCTTGAGAATGTTGTCGCTGAGCCCGGCGAAAAGGGTCCAGACCGCAAAGATGATCGCCGGCGTGGTTGCTTCCGTCGAAAAGACATAAACTATGACAGGCAGGGTCAGCAGCACCGCCGGCACCTGCACAAGAGCCAGCAAAAACGTTGCGAGAGTCAAAAGTCCAGCTGCCAGGAGGCCAATGGCGAAGAAGCCGATCCCGACGAGCAGCGCCTGGATCACTGCCACGCCGACAACGCCTACTGCCACGCCGCGGATCGTGGCGGCGGTCAGCGTAACCAGGTGAGCCCCGCGTGCCGTGCTGCCGGTGACACGTTCCAACAGGCGCCTGGCGAATTCGGCGGCGCCCTTGCCGTAGGCGATGAGCGCCGCGGCAATCGCGAACGAAAGGACAAACGATAGTTCACCCGCGGCCAGACCGCCCACGAACGACATCAGCTGTGCCGCGGGCGCGCTCAACATCTGGCCGTATTTGGCAAGCGCCGCCGGCATGTTGGTGGCGACGAGCGCCCAGGTCTCCGTCAGTTTCCGGCCGACCAGCGGGAGGTCGGCAAGCCATGCCGGCGGCGGTGGCACGGTCAGGCTTTGGTTCTGCCACGCGGTGACGAGCGAAACTATGGAAGACCCAAGCGACGTCACCACTGTGACCATCGGCACCAGCATCACCGCAACGCTGACCAGCCCTATCAGCAGCGCCGACCACCGATTGCCGACCCGAGCGGCCAGGCGCTGATGCAGCGGATTCAGCATCACCGCCAGGATCACCGACCAGAGCAGGATGCCGGCAAAAGGCAACATGATCCTTCCGCAGGCGTAGACCAGCAAGGCTATCAGCCCAATTCGAAGTGCGGCATCAATCATGGTCGAGCGCGGAAGAGCGTGATCGGGATTTGGCGCGTTCGGGTGCATTATTTATGCCTCGCTGCCCGGTCATGCCTAGATGCCTAGACGACCCAGCATCTTATTGATTATTTACGTCTTTCGGCCTTCTTGCAAGACCACCGCGAGGTGCCGGCAGTTGTAGGCGCCGACGCCCCGTCAAGCGGCCTTCACGTATGGTCGATACCTTCATGTCCCCAATTTGTGCCGCGCGCGTAGGCCCACCAATTGTAGTGATTGCTGCGATCGCATCCAGAAGCCGCCGATGACAACGCGGTGCGCCGACGCCACTTCCGGATAATGATGGTCCGAACCCATTGGGAATTCGCCCCCGGGGATCCCCACCATGCCCTCGCGCGCCAGCGCCTCGGTCGGCCTGCCCATCCCGCCGTTAGGGCAATCAGTCCCCAACATTGAACATTTCGGATGCGTCAGGCAGCATGGTCTCTGAATGAACCACCATTCTCACCGCATCCAGCAGGAACAGAGGGGGTCGGCCAGGCTGGCGGTTTCCGACGGATCCTTGGCGCCGATCATTTCCCCGGTACCCAAAGCGGCAGGGCAGCGGTCAGGACGCGCCACACTGCAGCATAGCCCCGACAGGCCGTTGGATGTCCTAAGCGCACTTGTCCGATTAGGTCTTCTCTATCCATAGTCCCCACCAGCCCTGCGTGGGCATCGATCTCGCGGGACTTAATCATAAGCTACGTCTAATATAATGTGCAGCTATCCATTTGGCGCAAGATCGTGACGGGTCGCGCGAAACCGCCGGCGCGGGGGACCACGCCGCACAGTTGAATGCTGATCATCGACCGACTGGGCGTGGGCAGGAAAGCTGGCGCCGCGACATGACCTCCCGAACGTCGAGGGGAAAACGGTGGCCCGCACCTGAACTCAGACATTCGAATTCGACTAAAGGCAATCAAACCGGCTCAACAGATTTCACGTTGCCGTCGGTGTCCACGAGGCAGCTTGTCTTCTTGCCGCCGGCATCGAGCTCGACCTGATAAGTTTTGGAATCGATCTTGCTCGAGGAGATCGGAAGTATCTTGGCGCTGTTGACGCCGCTCGACTTGGCGACCGCGTTGGCGCAAAGAAGCTGCAGATCCGCCGGAGCCGTCTCAACCTGCGTCCTCGACATCTGCTCCGGAGCAGGCGGCGGCGTGCTGACGCAAGCGCTCAAGCTCTGCGCCATGAATCCAAGAGCTACAACCAGGATCGATCTTCTCACTGCACGTTTTTCCGACATTGCTTGGCCCTCTCCGAATGCCGCTTCAAACGCCCTTGTAAAGGGCCGCCCCCTGCATCAGAACGATGACCTTGGCTCCGACCTTGACGCGGGACGCCAAGTCGGTGATGTCGTCGTTCCGCATCCGGATGCACCCTGATGACACGTCGAGCCCGATCGTCCAGGGCTCCGGCGTGCCGTGTATCCGGTAGATCGTGTCCTGATCGCCCTCGTAGAGATAGAGTGCCCTGGCGCCGAGCGGATTGTCGGGACCTCCCGGCATGCCTGCCGCATATTTGACCGCGTTCGGATCCCGAGCGACCATTTCGACCGGGGGCGTCCAGGTCGGCCATTCCGCCATGCGGCCGACGCGCACGATACCGGCCCATCCAAAGCCTTCCCGGCCGACGCCGATGCCGTAGCGCATGGCCTGCTGACCCGGCTGCACAAGATAGAGAAAATGCTTGTTGCCATCGATGATGATCGTACCGGGCACCTCAGCGGTGCGGAATTGGACCATCTGCGGGCGAAATGCCTCGGGCACCTCCTTGTGGGCTGCGTAGTATTTTCGCGCTTTCTTCTTGTCGTAGTCGACCCACTTATGTGTCTGCGGATCGAACACCTGCGTCTGAGCGGCATACGCCAGTGTCGCGCCGATCGCGGTCATGACAAGCGCGGCGCCGAGAACGAGGCAGCGGCCAGCCAATCTGCGATCATTGCTTTTCGAAGTGACGGACCGGTTTGCGAGCGAAAAGGTCATGGTCGTCCCTGCCTCTACTTCGACCAGGCGCTAAGCCGGTCTTGATGCTTTGCAACCCAGGCCTGCGCGTACTTGGCAGGATCTTGCCGATCGACCTGCAATGCGTAGCTCATTTCGGTGACCTCGTCTGAGCTGAAGTCGACATGAGAGAGGAAGGCCGCCACTTTCGGCAGGCGCTTGGCCATCGATGAGGCAAACCCGATGTAGAAATGGGATGCGTCCCACGCCACCGGCGCCTCAGATTTTGTAAGCCAGTCAGGGTCGTCGCTCGGCATCACGATGTGCCACTTGGCCGGATCGTATTTCGGTTCGGTCAACTGGACGATATCATGGAGCTTGAACATATGGTGCGGACTGTAGCAGTAGAATGCCATCGGTTGCCCCGTTGCCGCGGCCGCATCGACTGCGGCCATTGCCATGTCTTCCGGCATCTGAAGGAGCGTCATCGTTTTTTCATAGCCGTAGCTCTTGGCCCGGATCTTCTCGATGCTCGTCGACGACCAGCCCAACGCGCCAATCCACATTTCGCCCTTGCCGTCGCCGTCGGTATCGAACACGGCCGCTTTTTTGGGATCGGCCAGATCTGAAATGTCCTTGACGCCATATTTGTCAGCCGTCTCGCGCGTCACGCAGATGCCCTGCGTAGCCGACACACCCCTGGGACTGAGGTCCACGGTCTTGCGCCCGTCGACGTATTTCTTGACGAGTGAATCGAGATTGGGAAGCCAGACTTCCGGATAGACGTCGACCTCCCCGGTATCCATCCCGGCGAATGCGGTCATGGAGCCCATCTCGCGCACGTCGGCGTCCAGATTGAGTTTTTCCTTCAATCCGTACTTGATGATATTGGCCGCGGCCTGGCCCGATGGCCAGTTCGGCATTGCAATGAGGAGGTCAGCCGCAAGGGACCGGCCATGCACCGCCAGCATCGTCAGTGCCGCCAGCGACACTTTCAGCAGATGTCGCCGAAATCGACTGTCCATTTTTTCCCTCCCCGCGGACCTGAGATGAACCGCGGCGGCAACGGGAGGACCCCCGATCCGCCACGCAACCGGCACACCACCGCCGGAACCGCTCTTGTCTGCCAGCCGGCGTTCCATCCCGTTCATTGGTTCGTGTTGTCCCGAGACTACCGGATGGAGCCGGGAGCGGAACGTAAGTTACGTGGAGGGCGGGGTAACTTTTTGACTACGAGGCCGTTCAAACGGCTCGCATCGGCGGCTTAATCTTAAACTGTGCCGATCACATGGAAATCAGTCGAAGGGCGGCGCCCTGCCCATGACGACCGATCGCTAGTAACAATTACCGGAATCGGCTTCCCTGGGCGAACATCGGCGATAGTATCTGTCTGAGTGATACCCATCGCCGTAGTATCGGTCGTGGTAATGCGGATCGCCATAGTACGGATCGACATCATACCGATCGACATAATACGGATCGCCGTAGTACGGACCCCCGTAATAGTCACCGCCTCCGTAGTACCCGCCGTAGTAGCCGTTGCTGTTGGCAATCATGCTGCCGAGCAGCGCGCCGGCGACAAATGCGCCGCCCGGGGCCCAGAAGTCGTTGTGCCAGTGGTAGTGGCGGTAGCCGCGATAACCCCTGTACCAGCCGTCCCGAATTTGGATGACATCGGACTGAGCGCTTTGTGCCCTAGGCACGAAGACCGGCGCGGCATCAACTGGAACAGAACTCGCAAGTACAAAAGTTGCGACGAGGGAGGTCGCTATGCCTGACAGGACTCTCATGATCGCGTCCTCGCTGGTGGCAATGTTTACCGTGTGCGAAACGTCGTCATTAGCGATACGAAACGTCGTCGATGGAAATTTGTTCCAGACACCTGCAAATTGCCTGAAGCGGCTCCAAACGTTTGACCGCCGGCCGTCGGCACCTTGTAACGGACCGGATTTGGCCAGCTTGAATTATCGGGTACGGCCGGACGCGGAGGAATGGTCTTCCCTTGCCCCGCCCAATCAATGAGACTATCGGATGTTATTGCTGGTCATGCCGGACTATTTCCTCGACGCAGCGGCGGCGCCTTTGGTCGCACAGCCACAGACCATGCCGCTCCCGGTAGAAAATGCAACTTCAACGTATTGCCTTTGCTGGGCCTGACGTTGACCAGATTGCCGCTGTGTTTGATGGCCCGCCGGAACACTGACGGTCGCTTCTAACAGCAGACAGTCGCGAACGGCCTCGGACGTCTCCCTCCGAGGAACATCGGCGAGGGATCACCGCACGGGCTTTGGAAGTGCACGTTTGATCGCTGGCTGAAGTATCTCGCCGGCAAGGAGGTGGCGCGCAAGCATGCGGCATGTTTGCAGGAATTGCGCCGCCAGACGCGACGGGAGGAGCGCGAAAACCGGCTCCAGAAGGGCGCCAACGGCGCCGCCATGCGGGAGCACGGTCCTCGACCGGGAGGCGGCGCAATGATGAGCGACTTCGTCCGGCAGTTGATCGAGAAGGCCAGCACCGATCGGCTGTGTGCTTTGCGATCACCGGCACACAAATTCGGCATCGGGCTATTTCGATCCGACGCATTTGAGGAAACGAGCTTGGCAAGGTTGCCAATGTTCTCATACGGTTGTGCGCCAGAGGGAGGCCCTCAACTAGGGCAAAATCGCCGAATGTCTGACGCGAAAAAGTTCGTTAGCTATTCCGGCCTCCTCTTCAGCCTGCTTGCGCTGCAGGTTATGGCGGCGAGTGCGCAAAGCGCAGATACTTCACCTGGTGAGCTTCTTTTGGCTTGTCGATGGACGCCTCCGGACGCCGACGCTATCGACAAGCCGCAAGCGCAGATAGACGCCGAAAACAATAGTGAGGACAAGTCAACCGATGATTCCAGCACATCGGACACTCCTGGACCGGGCGATACCGACAGCGATGCAGGCCCCGGATTTTACATACCTGGTCACGGCTGCATTCTGATTGATGGCTCAGTCAGTTCCGGCGTTCAGGCAACAAGTGTTACGGCAAAGGGATCTCGGCTGACGCCACCGACGAAATCGGCAATGACGGAATGGCAGCTGAATGAAAGTGCAAACGTTACTCAATATTCGCAGACAGAATACGGTGATCTGATTTCGCGTCTCGAGATTCAAGGCGATCAAAGCAAGACTCTTTCGGTCTCCTCTGCGTCAATCACGCTTGGGAGGAGTATTATCGGGCTTCAGACGTCCTTTTTTGCTGATTGGCAGGCTGACGAGTTCTCGTTCCGAGCGCTCACATCCACACAATCGCCTTCCTCGTCGCTTATGTGTTGAGGCCGACACCAAATACGACACTAACTTTGTCGCTGGAGGATCCGATGTTCCGCCGCGTCACTATTTCCGGCTATGGATCGCCCCAATTCCCTGACTTGGTTGGTCGCTTTCGCTACACGACCGGAAACTGGCAATTCATTGCAAATGCGGCGTCGCATCAAACGACCTTTTTTGACGCAAATGCCGGTCCTCTTGCGTCTCAAGACACCGCGCTCTGGGGAGCAGCTGTCCAAGGTTATGCCAGATACGCGTTTGCCAATGACGCTCAGAGCGACAAGTCTTATGTCATTTTCCAACTCGCCCATGCGTGGAATGCGCCGGGCTATCTTGGAATCAATACGCCGACGAGCGCATTCAAGATCAATCTGCCCGGCGCTCTGGGCGCCAACGATGCCGAACGAGCCATCGGATGGAACGGCGCTGCTGTCGTCAGCTGGGCCTGGTCCAGCAAATGGAGCTCTGCTGGGTTCGTGAGCTTCACCAGTTTGAAGTTACCCGATGTGCTCGGGACCGGGTCCGTCCTGTCGACAAGAGGCGCTGCGAATTTGACCTACACGCCTGTTGAAAACCTGGATTTGACCCTCGAAGCCGGCTTGGCGAAGGTGACTTCGGCTAATTCCGGAATTCCATCGGGACGGCAGTGGTCGCTCGATCTCTCGATGTCCCGGACGTTTCCATAGGGTCCCGAACTGCGAACGAGGGGTGTCGTTCGGGCGCGCCTGAAAGGGGCCCACAAGGCGATCCCCCACCCCCGCCGGCCGATGGACCGGGGAGCGGCTGGCCGCGGCCGCCGCCGGCCGCGGCGATCTCGAAACCTGGCGTTCTGCGTTAAGACTGTGTCTGCTGGCAGCAGCCAATGGCCGAGATGGGTGGGAATTTTGCCTGGCGGGCGGTCAGTGCTTCAGGCATTTCCGGCCCACTGCCATTGCTTTGAACGTCCCCTTCAGATCGACGACAAAGGCCCCCTTGGTTTCCGGAAATACGGTCATCTTATGTTTCTTCGCCACGTCGCGCTTGAACTTCGGATCGTCGGTCAAGATGTAGCCGCCAGAATATCCGCCCTTGAGTTCGCCGCTCGTGCTGGTGGCCACACCCTTATAGAGATGGCCGTCGATGGAGACGAAGATGTCCGACTCGGTACCGTTCTTAAGACCGATATCCACCTTCGTGAACACGCCAAGATACCCGACCTCCTGATTTGCGGTAACGCCCATTTGTACTGAACTTGGCCCATCTTGGCGCACGATCAAGCAATCTCCGCGCGTTTGATTTGTATAGATCGTCCAGCCCTCGACGTCGTCCCCGTATCGGACAAGCACATCGCTGGCCTTGGGAAGCGGATTTTGTGTTTGTGCGGATGCCGCCGTCGCAGACGAAAGTGCTGCTGCCGCGATGAGTGTCGTGAAGATTCGCATAGTATTACCTTCCCTTGTTTGCGTTCTTGCTCATGAGTGTCCGTTTTGTGGGTCGTGACTGCCGTCCCCATCCTGGGCGTTGCTCGGAATTCATTTCACCAGTTCGATCTCCCTTCCGCCCCGTCGCTTCGAACCGCGGGGCGCGTAGTAGAGGCGCACGACCCGCGACCGGTCGTTGCTTGGACGATCGTGTTGCTAGGGCCGACCTGTTATCGGTCAGGCCTGGCCGGTGGCTGTCCGCGCCCGATCAGTTAACGTGGACGACCACGTACTTCGACCCCGTGTGCTGATAATATTTCGCGCCGCAATGCCAGATTGTCGTCCCGTTGACCGAAGTCTTGACGCAACCGGCCGGTAGACTGGCTACGTAGACGCTGGTTCTGCGGATGGTTCGCCGGGTTGAGCGCCGCGCGACGCCCGCCGCACTGCCGGGCGTAAGAGGATGGCCAACGCGGGCCAGCGCTTGAGATGAAATCGATCCCTGTGTGACCACGGAGACCGCATCAACCTGTACGAAAGTGGCCAAAGCCAAGGCCAGGACGGCGCAGTTGCGGAATCTTGTTGTCATCACTTCCTCCCTGTTGTCGTTGATGCAGTTCCCGAATCTAGAAACGCATGATGAGTCCCATGATGGGTCCTTGCTGGACGACATCGAAGACGAAGCCGTCATTGCGGTAGTTGACGCCGAGCGCGCGGTAGCCGGCGACCGCCGAAAACCGCTCGTTGAACCGGTAGCCCAGTGCGGCAGCGACATCCCAGTCGACATTGGCGCCGCCTGCACCAATCATGCCCCAACCCGTCAGATAGACTTCAGGCGTGAGCGAGTAGTTCGCGCGAACGCCAACCAGGCCGTCCACCCAGGTCGCTCCGTCGCTGCCGGATACGCCGTCAAGGATACCGTCATGGAAGTCGAGGTCGGTGTCAACGGACCAGACCCTGATGGCGCCGACGAAATCGAGACGACCGGCGTCACTCTGGAGGATCGAATAACCAGCTCCGACCAGCCCTGAAAATGTCTGTGACGAGACCTCGACACTGTTGGCAACGACGCCTCTCGGCGTGCCACTTTCTCCCGACAGTTTTACATACATGAGGTCGCCGAAAATGCTGTAGCGAGCCTCGGCGACGGCCATGGCCGCGAAGTCGAGATTCTTCAGGATGTCGCTGAAACTCGAGTCGACCTCGACAGTGGGCAGGCCAAACTGCGCCACGTCTCCCGACATCCCGGCCGCCCAGAAATACGGCGCGACGGAGAACGTCCAGCCCTGTTCGGTCACGACTGGTTTCAGCTCCGGCGTCATTGGTGAGACCGCATCCGCGGCTCGGCAGGATGGGCGAGCCAAAGGAAGGAAAGGACAGCACAACCCAGAGCTTGTGTCCGATACAAGGTCATCATGTCAGGGTCCCCTCCTGAGGCTAGCCGTCGTTTGCGGATTTGTTGCTTGGGAAAACGAGAGTGCCTGACGGGTGCGAAGACCGTCCATCGGCATGCCGCGCTGTCGGCATGGCGATTCATGGCTGTTCACCGTGCCGGCCACGGGTTGATACCCGATTTGCGGGCCGCATCGGTATTCAGCACTGCTGCTCCTACCTCTCCAACCAGGCGATCTATCAATTCCTGCCATTCGGCTCGTCTGGCCTCGCGCAATGCCGGCGGGGCCTGGTCGACCTTCGAAAGCGCTAACTCTGCATCCGCGAGTTCCTCGCAAATATCGCGAAAACTCTCACTTCGGTCCATCAGCCGATGGATCGTCAATTCAAACTGGGGGTATCGGCGCACTGCCGCCGAGACCGCTCGGTGCCTGTCAGACGATCCGTCTTTTGTGTTCATGACGCCAGTTCATCGACCTGACGCAATCGTATTGCAAAGAAAGGGCCGCGGGAGGTAAGTTACGTGGATAAGCATGTAACCGAGCGACAACAAAAAACGGCGGTTGCAAGGGATCAAGCGAGGGTATGGCGATCCAGGCGGAAACGCCCGCACCAAGGGAGCGCGAGTTCCCTATAGAGGCTTGTCGCGCCCAACTTGCCCTAATACTCGACAGTGCGGACTTCGATGCCACCAGCCGCGAGCGCCGCTTCCTCAGCCATGTGGTGGAAGAGGCTTTGTCGGGACGAGGCGACCGTATCAAGGCCTATTCAATCGCAGTGGAAGTGTTTGGTCGCGGCGAGGCGTTCGACCCGCAGACGGATCCGATCGTTCGCATCGAGGCTGGCCACCTCAGGCGTGCGCTCGAGCGATACTATCTGACAGCCGGACATACAGACCCAATCCTGATCACGATTCCAAAGGGTGGTTATGTTCCTATTTTCTCGCTTCGTTCGCCGGCTTCGTTGGCGCAGCCGCGGGCGCCTATAGTTTCTCAATCAATCACCCACTCTCCGGTCGGGCGGATTGCGTTCCTGCTGCCGGCAGTGCTTGCAGCCATTCTCGCGGCTGGAGCATCGGTATTGGCGTGGTCGTGGGTGTCTGTCAGGTCAAGCGCGCCGGAAACGCCCCGCGTGCTTGTTGAGCCGTTTGAAGATCTGACCGGTACCGCCGCGGCGGCAGCCATTGCGAGCGGATTGAAGCAGGAGATTGTCAGCCAGCTTTCGAAGTTCAAGGATATTGTGGTCATGGAGTCGGCGCCTAACGACGGCGATGCGTCGACCTCGCCACCACGATTTATCCTTGCCGGAAGTGTCAGCCTGTCGGTCGATACCTTTCTGCTTCGAGTGAGATTGATCAACCGACCCGACGGTTCGGTTCTGTGGGCAGACAGTTATAATGGGCGGATGAAAGTCGCGGACCTTGTCGGAGCTCAGGCAGACATCGCGCGGAATGTGTCGACGAGCTTGGCTCAAACCTATGGCGTCATCTTCCAGGCGGACGCCAATCTCCACGTCGACAATCCGCCCGAAGATTGGGCCGCATATTCCTGCACGCTGTCTTTCTATGCATATCGGGTCGAGCTCAGCCCCGACACCCGTGCATCCGTGCGTTCATGCCTCGAGAAGGCCGTACGGCGCTTCCCGAATTACGCCACCGCCTGGGGTCTTCTTTCGCTTGTCTACATCGATGACTATCGATTCGAGTTTCCCACCGACGCCACATCGTCCGCCGCCGTGCTGGAGCGCGCCCTGGCAGCCGCAAGGCAGGCGGTGGAAGTCGACCCCCTCAACGTACGAGGGCTTCAGGGAGAAATGCTTGCACTCTATTTCAGCAAGGAAATGAACCTGGCATTGGGAGTGGGCAAACGGGGTTTGGCGATCAATCCCAACGATACCGAGTTCATGGGCGAATACGGAAAGCGCCTGGCGGTCTCCGGAAATTGGCATGACGGCTGCGCGTTGATAACAGAGGCGCGCCAAAAAAATCCACGCTCGTTGGGCTACTATGAGGTGGATTTGGCTCTTTGCTCTTATTTCAGCGGCGATTATTCGCAGGCGGTTATGTGGATCAAGAAAACGCCGGTCCGATCGAACCCGATCTATCATATTGTTGCGGCTGCCGTTCTGAGCGAAGGAGGCTACAAGATCGAGGCTGATCGCGAGCGTGCCTGGCTGGAGCAAAATCAACCGGCTTGGACGAAGAACATGCGCCACGTGGTTGCGATGCGCCTGGCCCGTTCGCAAGACGTCGAGATTTTCGTCCGTTCACTGCGGAAGGCCGGCTTCAACGTGGCGGATTGAGGGCAAATTCTGTGATGTTGGCAAGTACGGCAACTCATGCAGTCGGAATGCCCGCTAGTGGCGCAATGCGGCCTTAGATCAACACCTGCCACGCCTGGCTCGCGATGTAGCTTGTGGCCGGCTCATAAGTCATCTCTCCCCCTGATCAGTCAAAACCCGCGCCTCTGGCGGAGAGCGCGGGCCGACCAGGCGATGGAGTCCCGATCTTCGGCAGGATGTGGGTGAGACATCACCTGCCGCAACCACCAACTGTTAGCGACCTCTAATGTTCCGTCAAGCCAGTTCTGTGGCTTGCCGCACCCACGCTGGGATTGCCTCATGGCCCTGCAGCCAAGCGCACGCGTGTTCCTCCCAGACATGCCTCTATTGAGGCCCACCATGCGGTTAGGGCACGTTTCGAGGAGTGTTTTCAGGGGGGGCATCATGGCTGACAAGATCCACGGCTTTCTGCCTGCCACGGCCGAAATGCCGACTGACCGTCAGCGGTTGATCACCCGCTATATCTTTGATCGACCTTGTGGTCCTAAACCTGTTCGATGAGTTTTCGGACAGCGTCACGGTCGCTCCTTTAGCGTGTCTTTGCTCGCCGCCATCCTTGTTGCAAGCCCTTCTGAAGGCGACGATCGCCATCGAGCATCAGGTCGCCGTGTTCTTCAAGGCAAGGCAAGGCGCCTTCATGAAGTTCATGCGATTCTTCGGCGCATGGGTGGTGCTGTTCCTATCCAAGTTCGTGATCCTGGAGGCGATTACCTTCGTGTTCGGGGATAGGGTTCGCTTCTAGGGCATGCTGCACGGGGTGGTGCCGCTGATTATCGTCGTCATGGCCATGCTCATCGCCGAGGAAGTGATCGTCCGGTTCGTCAGGTGGATCCGTTGAAAGGCTACGCAAGGTTCACTCCACGTAAGAGGCACTGTTTCTTCTAGCGGGACGCAGGCGCGGTCCGGAGCGCGTCAAGCGGTTGCTGAAGGCGACCGTTGAGACCGATTATTTCCTCGAGCGGCTTCATCACGTCGCCCTGGTGGATGGCACGAATAGGTCGGCGACAGCCTGAAGGGCAGCCCGGCGACCTTGCTGTAGCGCCCGCTGGCGGGATCACGTCACGTCACGTTGCTAGCGGCTACCGGTGGGTTCCAAACACTATCGGCAGGTCCGCGCGACATTGGACGCGGGAACGCTTAAGCCCAAGGCTTCCGCGATCACACCATAGGCTAACGCGATCATGCAGTACACAATACAACTACAAGCGGTCGATTCCTTAGGGATGTAGCCACTCCGAAAGCCCGCCGCGGGTCGCTCCCGTGGCGGGCTTTTCATCGATCGGGTTTCGGGCTTCCATCAGGATGGCCTTGGGTAGACCGTCAGCGTCCCTTCTTGACCTTCGGCGCAATCTCTTCAATTCGCACCTTGTCCCCGATTTCCTTGGCCAAAGCGAAGGCCTTCTCCTTGTCCTTCGTTGACAGGACTGTGCGCCAGTGAGGTTTCTCGAACACGCTCACAACATAGGTCGGCACCGGCTTGTCGGTCATCCTTCCGGCCTTCGGAAATGGCCGGTGCGGTGGATGCTTGGGTGAAGCGCGCCGCACCGGCCACTGTAATAGCGGGAAAATCCCCCGCGCTGATAAGTCTATATTATATTAGATGTCGCGCAATTAAGACTGAAGTCCTTGTTTCGCCGGCCCTAAAGGCCCGCTCTCGCGGTGTGCGGGCCTCGCGCAAAAAAACGACCGGCTTTCCGCCTGATGACGGCGAAATGCAGCCACGACATCGTCACGGAGCGGGTGTTCGAGCGCAATGATCCCGGTGCTGGCGCACCCTGATCTCGATTGCGCTGGCAAGCCGGGAAGACTGCGAACGGAGCGAAAGCGGGAGTGGCCGGCGGACGGCCACAACGAGATGTTGGCGCGACCGCAAAATGTATCGTTTTACACAATTTCCAATTGCTGGACTCGCGCGATGCATCGGTAGTTTAATTTTTGCATCCAGCCAAGGAGTGGAAGGTCGTGAACTGGGAGGAAGTAGGCATGGGTTTCGAATTCGACATCCGCCATCCATCTGACGATCAGCCGTACGAAATCACCTCTTTCGCCCAAAAGTACGGCCTAACGATCCCAATTGCGGATGCCATGCTTTTCGCCAAAGGGCCGTCGCGGACGGCATGCGACGCTGCCGCATTGGCCTTCCTCTGCGCTATCGCCGCACAAGCCAAGAAACAGAGGGCTCAATAGGCCTGCCAGCACTGCGACACTACCGCCTCGGGCCGAAAGCGGGGTTGGCGTTCACCAGGGCGCGAATTGGCCAGACCTCCCGTCCATCACCAAGGCGACGCCGCGAGTCGCAGCTATCTCTGCGATAAGAGCCTACAAATCCGCATAAGCCAACCAACCGGTAGACTGATTGGCGCTCTCAAGGAGCCGAGACAGAGCGTGCGTATTCGGGCGCAACCCACAGGGAGTGGCTCGCGCAGCGGCTGAGTTCATTCGTGGGTTTCGCGCGAGCCATTTCAGTGCCGCCTCGATGATGGCAACATCCTCGGGCCGCGCCTACGCCGACGGTATCGCCCGCCGAAATACCGTGACGAGCAAATAGAGGGGGCCTTCCCTGGTGTCTTTGGCGAATGCAGTGGTCGTTGAACGCGATATCGAAGGTCGGATCGCAGAGCAGTTGGCTGCCGAACCTGGTACAGATGCGCCGCTTACTCAATTGGGCGATGCAGCTTACGCTCTATTTGGTACTCACCACTGCTGATCGACTTTGGTAGGCTCACGCCGTGAGCTTTGTCTGCGCGTCGTGATCTTTGGGCGGCGCGTGGTCGGTGAGAGTCATGGAGGTCCAGTCATGGATCATGTCCAGACATCCAACGCGGATTGCCACAGCCCTGCACTCTCCGGTGGTATCCGACGATTCTCGGCCGTGGCGGCGTTGTTTGATAACTCCCGCAAGAGGTCACGCGGCGCTGCGATAAGCCTTATCCCGTTCTGCCTGATTCTGCTATTTGGCGCCCCAGCAAAGAGCCAATCGGAGACTGACGACAGGCTCGCCCCTCAAGACACTGTCGAGCTAAAGGTCTCGGGGTGGGATGCCTTGCGTGGCGGCATCACGGAGGGCGTGGAGCTCAACGGTGCTTTTACGATCGGTGCAACCGGGACGCTGGATCTTCCGGGCATTGGGCACGTTCCGGCTGCGGGTCTGCGTGAGAGTGAATTGGCAAGGCTGATTACCGATCGCTTACAGGCCAGAAGTGGTTTCGACACCCGTCCCGTCATGACCGTGCAGCGCACGCAATCGGCAGCGTCTTCGGGCGGCGCCAAAGCCGAGGGGCACCCGGCTGGGGCGCCGCCAGACGTGAGCGGTTCTCGCCCATTGGTGGAGGCTGCCGCGACCGGGCTAGGAGGGGAACGATCCAAGACGGATGCGTCACTGCAGGAACTATCGGCCGTTCGCGAGGAGCTTGAGGCGGCTCGCCAGCAGGCGTCTGAAGATCGTCAGTCTGCAGACAGGGTCGAGCGGGTTCTTCGCAGCGAACTGGACGCGGCGCGAGACGAACTTGATGACATGCGGCGCGTCACAGCCGACGCAGGCGTGCGTGCGCGTGCGGTCGCAGAGGCGACGACTCTTCAGGGACAAGCCCTTGAAGACCAGAAGCAAAAAGCCGAACGGCTCGCGCAGGGTCTGGCGCAGCGCGAAGTCGAAAGCTTGCAAGTCAAAGCCGCTCTCACGATCCGCGAAAAGGCCGCCGCACTCGGCGCGCACCAGGCTGCGGAAGCTTCCCTGTCTGGAGCGAGACGCGCGCTTGGCGAGGGGCGGCAGACGATTGAACGCCTCGAACGCGATCTTGCCGCGACGCACCAATCTCTCGATGCTCTTGAGGCAAGCGGAAAACTGGCTGCGGCTGCACAAATGGCAGCTATTCAGGACCGCCAGGTTGCTGAGGCCGCTGCAAAGCGAGCCGGCGAAGCGCTCGCATTGGAACGTGGGAGAGCAGATGCTCTCGAGCGCGATCTCGATGCTGCTCGCCAGGATCGCGACGCGGCAAAAGAGGAAGTCGCCCGGCTCGCTGCTGCTTTGGAGCAACAGCGCGAAAAGGCCGTTGGCCTGACCCGCGACCTCGTTGCGGCGCGCAACGAAACCGACATCCTGAAAGCTCGCAATACGCCTCGCGATCAGAGCATCGAGCCCGCTCCCAAAGCGCCTGCCGGTGATCGCGCAGGCCAACGCACCAGTGCACTCGCAGGGAAACGGGCTAGATCGGCCCATGAGCCCGAGGGGCGAGAAATCCGCAAAGTGGCGGTCCGCAAGCCGCCGCAACCTGTTCGGCTGACGACGATTAGCCTTCCCGCCGTGTTGCTCCCGACGCGGGCGCCATTGCGCACGGCACAAGGATTATGGTGATGCGCAAGTATCCAGTTGCCGTATTGGCGATCGCAGTTGCGATCGGGCCTCCTTCGGCTCTTGCTGGTGGCCTTGGAGGCAAAGTCGGTGGTATCGGGGTCGGCGCCAGTGTGGGCGTTGGCTCGAACGGCACCTCCGTCGGTGTTGGCGCGAGCGTCGACGGCGTCGGAGGAGCAAACGTTGGAGGGTCGGTCGGCCCGAGCAAGGGATCGGCGGGCGTTGGAGGCAACGTCGGTGGCATTGGTGTCGGCGCCGGTGTAGGCGTCGGTTCGAACGGCGCCTCCGTCGGTGTCGACGCGAGCGTCGACGGAATCGGGGGAGTAAATGTTGGAGGCTCGGTCGGCACGAGCAAGGGATCGCTTGGCGCCAACGTTGGAACCGGTACCAATCTCGGCGGCGTAGGCGGCCTTTCGGCAAGCCCCAGTGCGCGAGACGAATCCGCCGGTGCTGGCGCCGCTCCGGGCAGCACGGCAAGTGGTCGAGCGAGCGCGGCGGCGGGGGCTACCGCAGGGCCAGCAAGTGTCGGTGTCGGCAAGAAGGCGGCCGCCATAGTCGTGACCAGGGGCGTGCGACACGCAGTCGCCCTGCCACGCAGCCTCTGGCCGTCCAAAAGTGGTCGCGACACGTTCTGGTCGAACACCACAGGTTATCCCACGCGGTCGCTCCCGGTGCCGTTAAAGGCGATACCTGGCACACCGCCCGCCGTGGTTCGCGTCTGCCGTCAGGCGATCATGTCGGCTGCGAAGCCACTTGGTGCCGTGCGTGTGCACGCAGCCAGCGCAGGTACCCTGCGCTGGCACCGTCGCGGTGCCCTCACCGCACCGATCGAGGTGCGCATAGACTATGCAAGACAAGGCGGCATCGAAGTTCGACAGGCGCGGGTCGGATGTCGCCTCGACGCGGCGGGCAAGGTCGTCGCGGTGACATAGGCTGATGAATCTGGCGGTATCCGACGTCTCACTGCCAGACAAAGGGCCGCATCCATTCGCCAAAGCGCCGGTACGAGTTGATGCCACGCCCCAGAATCCAGGTCACCATGGCCGAGCGTGTTGCCGATCGTGGCGACCGCGACGAGCAGCGCCGGATCACTGCGACCCGAGACGCCCAGGCCGGCGAGCCCCACTTCCGACGAGACCGCCAGGATGGTTGCAGCGAGGAACGCGCTGATGAAAAGCGCGCCATAGAGCGCCGCCACCTCGCCCTATGCCTACACGTCGACAATGCCCATCATGCCGAGTTGCTCATGCTCGGGGATGTGGCATTGATACATGCGCAGCTCCGGCCTCAGCCGACCCTGACAGCTTGGCGGAGAGCACTGCGCGATCCTAACCAGGTGTATTCGCCTTGACGACCTTCTGGCATTCCGGAGTCAGCTCGCTGAAATGCTCCGTCAGACATTGAATGACGCGGCCGCCGCCTGGCTCCACGCCTTTGCAGAACTTTTCGAAGTTCGCTTGGCAAGCCTCACGTTCGGCCGCTGTCTGCGCCTGAGCCGCAAGCATCTGAACGGCTAGGAAAACCACGCTCAAGGCAATTCGCATGACAAACCCCTCCAAAATGGCTAACATTCAATCAAAATACCGTGAAGTGTTGAGGGGGGTCAAATGCTTTTGGTATCGCGCATTGCGCTGGCCGTAACCTTGCTTACGGCGACGGCATTGCTTTCAGCTTGCAACAAGCAAAATGCCTATGTTCCGCCGCCCCCGCCCAAGGTTGACGTGGCGCTGCCGCTTAAGCAGACGGTAACGCCCTATCTCAATGCGACGGGGAACACGGCCGCCGTCAATTCGACGCCATTGGTTGCCCGGGTAGCGGGCTTCATACAGGAAATAGACTACAAGGACGGCGACAGCGTCAAAGCGGGCAGCCGACTGTTCCTTATCGAGCCTGAACCTTACCAGTTGGCACTTGAACAGGCCCAGGCTGGACAGACTTCGGCAGATGCCTCAGTCAAACAGTCCAGCGCCGATCTGAAGCGGCAACAGGATTTGCTCGCGCAGAAGGTAATTTCGGCGTCCACGTTGGACCAGGCTGCCGCTGCCGCTGCGGTCGACGTGGCCAAGCAGCAGCAGAACGCCGTTGACGTCAAGCAGGCCCAGCTCAACCTGAGCTACACCGAAGTCAAGGCACCATTCGACGGCATCGTCACCGCCCGCCAGGTATCGGTCGGCCAGTTCGTAGGCACTGCCAGCACTTCCGACCTCGCAACGATCGTCCAGATGGATCCGATATACATCAATTTCAATGTCAGTGAGCAGGACGTGCAGCGGATCCGGGCTGAAATGGCCAGGCGTGGTCTGACAATGCAGAATCTCAAGAAGATACCGGTGGATGTCGGCCTACAGACCGAGACTGGATATCCGCACAAAGGAACGCTCGACTATGCGGCGCCGCAGGTATCTTCCTCGACGGGCACGCTACTGGTTCGCGCCGTTTTGGAAAACAAGGACAAAGCGCTGCTGCCCGGTTATTTCGTCCGACTGGGCATCCCGCTCGGCGAGCAGCCGGACATGCTGCTGGTACCGGATCGTGCAATCAGCAGCGACCAGAGCGGCCGCTATGTGCTTGTCGCCGGAAAGGACGACACAATCGAGCAACGCGGCGTCGAGATTGGCCAACTGGTCGGCGAGTTGCGCGTCATTACCTCCGGCCTGACAGCGGAAGACCGCGTCGTCATATCTGGCTTGCTGACGGCCCTGCCCGGCCAGAAGATCGAACCCACGGTGAAGACCCTCCAGCAAACTCCGGCCAATGGTGCTGGCCAATGATCTCCAAATTCTTCATCGAACGACCCGTTTTGGCGAATGTCATTGCCGTCCTTATCGTCGTCGTTGGCGTCGTCTCGCTCTTTGCGTTGCCGGTAGCGCAGTATCCCGATGTGGTTCCACCGACCGTTTCGGTAACCACCCGTTATCCGGGCGCCAGCGCGCGCACGGTCATCGACACCGTAGCTCTGCCGATCGAGCAGCAAGTCAATGGCGTCGAGAACATGCTCTACATGCAGTCCTTCGCTGCCTCGGACGGCAGCTACAACCTGACCGTCACTTTTGCCATCGGTACAGATCTGGACCTGGCCCAGGTGCTTGTTCAGAACCGGGTCTCTGCCGCCATGGCCGGGCTGCCCCAATCAGTGCAGGTGCAGGGCGTCAACGTGCAGAAGAAGTCGACCTCCATCCTCGAGATCGTGACGTTGACTTCGCCTGACGGCAAATATGGCAGCCTCTATCTCAGCAACTACGCGACTATCAGCCTTAAGGACGAAATCTCGCGATTGCCTGGCGTCGGCAATGTCAGCGTATTCGGCGCTGGTCAATATTCCATGCGCGTCTGGCTCGATCCCGAAAAGATGCTGGCGCGCGGCTTGACCACGCAAGATGTCGTTCAGGCACTTCAACAGCAGAGCGAACAGGTCACAGCAGGTCAGATCGGCGCCCCGCCGGCGCCGGACACCCAGTCCTTCCAATATTCGATCGAAGTGTCCAGCCGCCTTGACGATCCCGACCAGTTCGGGGCCGTTGTGGTCAAGACAGGCGCCAATGGCGATATGACGCGTGTTCGCGATGTCGGGCGGGTTGAACTCGGTGCGCAGACCTACGGACAGTTCTTCAACCTCGACGGCCAGCAGGCCGCCGGCATGGCCATCTTCCTGGCACCCGGCGCGAACGCGCTCGATGTGGCCAAGAGGGTCGCGTCCAGGATGGAAGAACTGGCGCGTGCCTTCCCGCAAGGCATAGTTTACGCGATACCGTTCAACACGACGAATTTCGTCAGCCAGGCGATCAACGAGGTCTACAAGACGCTGTTTGAGGCGGCGGTGCTGGTTTTGATCGTCATTCTCGTCTTCCTGCAGGATTGGCGGGCGATGCTGGTTCCGGCGACGACCGTACCGGTCACCATCATTGGCGCGTTCGCGGCGATGGCGGCGCTCGGCTTCTCAGTCAACCTTTCCACCTTGTTCGCCATCGTGCTCGCCATCGGCATCGTCGTCGATGACGCCATAGTCGTGGTCGAGGGAGCCGCCCACAACATGGAACGTGGCATGTCGAGCCATGACGCCGCCATTGCCGCCATGAAGACATTGTTCGCGCCGATCATCGGCATCACGTTGGTGCTGCTGGCGGTGTTCCTGCCGGCGGCCTTCCTTCCCGGCCTTACGGGCCGGATGTACGCGCAATTCGCGCTGGTGATCGCGGCGACCGCGCTGATCAGCGCCGTCAACGCCGCGACATTGAAGCCAACGCAATGCGCGACATGGCTTAGGCGTCCCGTACCACCGGAACAGCGCAACGTCTTCGCGCGCGGCTTCAATGCGGTCTACCAGCGTGCCGAGAATGCCTACGTCCGGTTGATCGGAGGGATGGTGCGTCATAGCGCCGTAACGGGTGTGGTCGCACTCATGATCATCGGCGCGGCCGGCTACGGCATGTCGCGCGTCGCCACCGGTTTCATCCCAATCGAAGACCAGGGTTATCTGCTCGCGGCGGTTCAGTTGCCTGACGGCGCCTCGCTTGGTCGCACCCAGGAAACGCTGCAGCAGGTTTCGAAGATCGCCAAGGCTACACCTGGGGTGGAGACGGTGGTCACGATCGCCGGGCTTTCAGCCCTCGACAACAATTCGACGCTGGCCAACGCAGGCGTCGCTTACATCATTCTCAAGGACTGGGATCTGCGCGGCAAGAGCGAAGACCTGGCTTCGCTCTACGCCACTCTCAACAAGAATCTGTCGGGCATGGCCGACGGCGTTGTGCTGGTGCTTCCTCCGCCACCAATCCAGGGCATCGGCAACGCCGCCGGCTTCACGCTGCAAGTCGAACTCCGCGACGGCAGTTTCGACCTCTCGAAGCTGCAAGGCTCCGTCAGTGCGATCGTCAACAAGGCCGAGACACAGTCGGGCATCCAGCGCGTCTCATCATCGTTCCGCGCCAACGTCCCGCAGTACAAGGCCGAGATCGACCGCGACAAGGTGCAGGCCCTCGGCCTGACCACGGACCAGGTATTCCAGACGCTCGCCGGTTATCTCGGCTCCAGCTACGTGAGCCAGTTCAACAAGTTCGGGCGTGTCTTCCAGATTTATGTGCAGGCTGACGCCCAGTTTCGGTTGACGCCGGAGGAGATCGGCCGCCTTACCGTCCGCAACAACAACGGAGACATGATCCCGCTCGGAACCGTGTTGACGATTGAACCCAGCGTCGGTCCATCGCTGATCAGCCTGTACAATCTCTATCCCGCCGCGTCGATCGTAGGCGTGCCCGCCGCAGGCTTTTCGTCGGGCGATTCGATCAAGCTGATGGAGGAGATTGCCGCGGATAGCCTTCCGCCCGGTACGGGCTTCGATTGGACTGCGCTGTCTTTCCAAGAGAAGCTCGTTACCAATCAGGTTTACCTGGTGTTCGGAATGGCGCTGCTGCTTGTCTACCTGGTCCTTGCCGGCCAATATGAGAGCTGGCTCGCTCCGATCTCAATCCTGCTCGCCGCGCCGCTGTCTCTGGTGGGGCCGGTCTTGGTGCTCAATGGCCTTGGCATCGACAACAATCTCTATGTCCAGATCGGCCTCATTCTGCTCATAGCGCTGTCAGCCAAGAATGCGATTCTGATCGTCGAGGTCGCACGCGAACTGCGGGCTGCCGGCACGCCTATCGTCGTATCGGCGATCGAAGCCGCCCGTGCCCGCTTCCGGCCCATTCTAATGACATCGTTTGCCTTCATCCTCGGCGTGGCGCCGCTGGTGTTCGCCACCGGCGCCGGTGCGAGCGCGCGAAAGTCGATCGGCATCACGGTCTTTTCCGGCATGCTCGCTTCGACCTGCCTGGCCATTCTTTTTGTGCCATCCTTTTTCGTCATCCTGCAACGATTGGAGGAACGACGCTCCGGACGCACGAAGAAGAGCGAGGCCACCCCAACGCTCGTCAAGTAACGATACAATCAAAGCTGGATGGCGGGCCGGCATGCCTGTCGTCGCTCGCACTGGATATGCCAGGGACGTCGACCATCAATGGCCTATGCGAATGGGCTCAGCCGACCCTGACGACAAAATGCTTCGTCACCGGTTCGATGATCTTCCAGGTTCCCTTGAAATCGGCTTCCACCACGAAAGCGTCGCCGGGGCCCACCTCGACCGCTGCGCCGCCATCGGGAGTGATGATGATGCGGCCCGCGATCATGTGCACGAACTCGTAGTCGGTGTAGGTCGCGTGATAGGTGCCTGGCGTCGCCCGCCATGTACCCGAGATCACCTTGCCGTCCTCGGTCGTGTGCTGGACGGCGGTTTGCATGGTCGGTTTGCCTTCGACCACGATCCATCCGGCCAGATCGCCGGCGTCGGCCTTTTCGACAGCGCCGAATTTGAGGATTGTCTCGCGTGTCATGGCTCAGGCTCCGTTTGATTGGCTCAGGCGTCAGTTGCCTGGACGGTCAGATAGCGGATGCTCCTGACGCCGGCAACCGGCCGGCAACATCCGGCCGACATCACTATGAAGCGTGCGCCGCATGCGCCTCGAGCATGCGCCGGGCGCTTTCCTCGTCGGTGATCAGGATCGTCGGTGCGATCAGGGTCATGGCGCCAAGCAAGGCTTCGATCTTCTCCTCGCCGCCGGAGGTCAGGATACGGATCGGCGCCTTGCGCAGCCGGTCGACATCCACCGACATCACGTGGCTGTTGACGGGATGGTCGACCAGATCGCCATTGCGGTCGAAGAAATGGAACAGAAGGTCGCCAACGGCGCCACGCGCAAGCAGAGCCTCCCGATCCGCTTCCTTGAGAAAGCCGCCGCGAGAGAAGGTGGTGGCCGAGGCGATGCCGCCGACGCTCAGCAGAACGGCATCGAGCACGTTGGCCATTTCAAAAACCTCCTGCAGGCCGCAGCGCTCGACCAGTGCGATCTTGGTCTCGACGCTGTCGACGACAGCCGGCGTCGGGATCAGATAGCCGTCGCCCTGGAAGATTTGGGCGAAGCGCCAGGCGAACTCGGCCGGGTTGAATCGACGCACGACGCCGACACCGCCGAGCAGCGAAATGACCTTGAAGTCGGTGAGCGACTTGGCGCTGATGAAGGGCAGGCTTAAGAACAGCGTCCTGCCCCAGCCGACGCCGACGCGCATGCCGGACTTCATCGTGTCGGACAGGAAGCTGCCAGTCTTGGCGCTGATCGCCGGGGTCGGGTCGGCATTGGGGGCGGAAAGCGGCGCCACCAGCGCCTGCTGCAGCCCGAAGGTCTTTTCCAGCGCCCGCTCCAGCCGCACGATTTCCGACAATTCGCTTTCGATGCTGATCTTCACCTCGTTGCGCGAGCGGGCGTCCGCCAGCATGCGCACGATGGTGACGCGGCCGACGCCAAGCACGTCGGCGATCTCGTTCTGCGTCATCTGCTCGACGAAATACATCCAGGCGGCGCGAATCCTGAGGCGATCCGTCCGGCTTTCGCTGGCGACCTGCTCGGGCGTCTCGCTTCCACCTCGACGATCGTCGGTTTCGCTCTGTCGTCGCCTGCCCAAATTCGTCCCTCCCCCACGGCGATGGACGAGCGCGCCGTCGCCGATTCTGCATGCTGGTCTAGTATCGCCTATTGATCTACCAATCGATAGGAACAATCTAGAAGTGGCGGCTGCCTTCTGTTGGCGACCATCCGCAGCAATTCGAGGCGATTGGCAATGCTCCGACAAATCTCCGAAGATGTCCGCGTCAATCTGAAAGACCGGTTGCGGGAAGTCCGTGAAATCATTCGCCAAAGCCGCCATGACGGTAGCGGCGACGCCAGTGTCGTGCGCGAAGCAACCAGCCATCTGCCGCCATTTCCAGGCAAAGGCATCGAAGGTCTGCTCAGCCATGCCGCAAGTGCCTTCGACGAAGCGCTGTCGATCGCCGAATCCTTTGTCCCGCATGAGCGCCCGATCAAGGTCGACGGCACCACCGTAAAAGGCCTCGCCACTTATTTCCCGGCCGGGAACGAAGATCGCCAGTTGAGCGCGGAGCGCCTGTTCCGGCGCGACATGTACTATCTGACCAAGGCGGTGCTGGCCGGCCTGAACATCGACAATGCCCGCATTCACGAAGCCGATTTCGCCGCCGTCCATGCCACGATGCGCAAGCGGCATGGCGATCTGCTGGCCGCCTTGGTCGCGCCAGGTGCTGGGCTTCCGGCGATCGCGGCCACCTGTTCGGCGCTGCTGGTCGAGTGTCTCAACCAGCGCCCCGTCCACTTTGCCGAAACGCCGGAGACGTCGGTGATCGGGGACCGGACGCTCGACATCAGCTGCCTGGCGCCGCTCGTTCTGGCCTGTGGCCTGGCAACCACCGGCAGGGAAGGCTTGCCGGAACCGGATATGCTGGAGATTGCGATCCTGGCAGCCGATATCCGCCAAGACCGCATCGTTCAGGCCTGCGCCAAGGCGAGCCCGGTCGACGAACTGACACCCGTCTTCGCCACCTTGCTTGCCCATTTGCCGTAGCGGCCCAGAACTCGGCTAGGCGGCACCTTCGGCCGCCATGGCCATGATCGCCTTCTTGGCACGCTGGATCGAGGCTGGGCTCATCGAGAGCTCGGTAAACCCCATTTTGATGAATGTTGCAATGAGATCGGGGCGGCCGGCCGCTTCGCCGCACATGCCGACCATGATGCCGGCGGCGACGCCGGCTTTGGCCGTCATTTCGATCGCCGACATGACGGCCGGATTGGTGACATCGTTGAGCTTGGCCACCGTCGGGTTCAGCCGGTCGGCGGCCATGATGTACTGGGTCAGGTCGTTGGTGCCGATCGAGAAGAACGCCACCTCCCTGGCAAGCGCCGGGGCAATCAGCACGGCCGCAGGGGTCTCGATCATCACGCCGAGATCAAACGCCGCATGCGGCACGCCTTCGGCTTTCAGCTCGGTCGCGCATTCCGCGACCAGAACCCGCGTCTGCCTGACCTCGCCGATGTCGGCCACCATCGGCAGCATCACCTTGACGTTGCCGTGCACGGCCGCCCGCAGCAGCGCCCTGAGCTGGCGCTTGAAGATGTCGGGCCGGTCGAGGCACATGCGGATGCCGCGCCAGCCCAGAAAGGGGTTTTCCTCTTCGGGAAATTCGATGCCGGCGATCGGCTTGTCGCCGCCGATGTCGAGCGTGCGCACGATGACCGGGTACGGTGCGAAGGCCTTGGCCAGCGCCGCATAGGTCTCGGCCTGCATGTCTTCCGAGGGAAGGTGCATATGGCGCATGAACAGAAGCTCGGTGCGGAACAGGCCGACGCCCATCGCGCCGGCCTCCTGCGCCGCTTCGATTTCCTCCAGCGAGCCGATATTGGCCGCGACCTCGATCACCTTGCCATCGGCCAGCTTCGGCGTCACCGTCTTGAAGATGGTCAGTCCGGCGCGTTCCTGCGCCGCCGCTTCGACACGGCCGGCGAATTCGGCGCGGGTCGCCGCGTCGGGATCGACGATCACGCGGCCGCTGTTGCCATCGAGGGCCACTTCGCGCGCCGTGCGCAAGGCATTGATCTGGTCGCCGAGGCCGAGCACCGCTGGAATGCCGTGCGAGCGGGCGATGATGGCGATGTGTGAGGTGGCGCCGCCATGGCCGCACACCACCCCGCCGATGCGCTTCAGCGGCGCGCGCGCGAGATCCCAGGCGCCGATGTCGTCAGCGATGAGGACAGCGCCTTCGGCGATGGTTTCGAGGCTGATGTCGTCCTGCCCGAGCAGCACGAGGCAGATCTGCCGCCCGACCGCATGGACATCATCCGCCCTTGCGTTGAGATAGTGATCCTCGACCGCGCTGAAATCGGCGGCGATGGTGGAGGCGGCGGTGATGACGGCTGAAACCGCATCGTTGCCGCCCTTGATCAGGCCCTCCGCTTCGCCGGTCAGGCTGTCGTCGGCAGCGATGTCCCTGAGCGCAGCGATGATGCCACGGTCTCCAGCCGACAGACTGTCCTGCGCCAGTGCCCGGTCCATGCGCGCCTGGACCGCAGCGACGGCGGCGCGGAACCTGTCGATCTCGCCGGCGATCTCCTCGGCCTGCAACCTGCGGCCTTGTCCGGCGATATCAGGCGGGAAATGCGCGAAGGCCGGCCCGATGGCGACACCTTCGCTTGCGGCCACGCCGCGTAACCCGGTGGTTGCGTCGGCAACAGCAGGCACAGAGTCTAACGCGGCAGCGGCGTCCTGACCTGTATTGCCAGCCGGCGGCGAGTCCTCGTCGTCAAGGCCCGCCTTGGGATTTTCGAGATAGCCGATCAACGCCTCGATGGCCTCGATGGCGTCGGCGCCGTTCGCCCGCACGGTGACTTCCTGGTTTTCCTTGACCGCCAGCAGCATCAGCTTGACCGAGCTCTTGGCGCTGACCGCCTTGCCGTCCTTGACCAGTTCGACATCCGATTCGAAACCCTTGGCGAGCTTGACGAACCGCGTCGCGGGACGGGCGTGCAAACCTTCATGCACTCTGACGATGGTCGAGCGTTCCATGGCAATACTCTGGTCCTGGGCACCACCGCCAACATCGGCGGCGACGCGAATGCTGTCAGGCGGCGATGGTGATGATCGCGCCGGTCGTGAGCGCAGCCACGAGCGCTTGCGCATCGACCTGCGAGGCGCAGATCTCGCCCGGCCGCTCGGCCTCGGCAGCGCCGTTGAACGAGATGACGACATGGCCCATTTCCAGCACCTTGCTCCAGGCGCTGGAACCGACCGCAGTAATGGTCGCGGCAACCGGGCCAAGGGTGATCGACGCGCCCTTTTGAGGCGCACCGTCGCTGGGTCCGTGCTCCGTCTTGTGGAGCACGGAAACCTCGGCAAGCTCCGGCGGCGAGCCATCCGCAAACAGGATGACCACGCCCCCTTCGGCAAGATCCGCCACTTCGGGTCCGATGGCAGTGACCCGTGTTCTCAACAGAACCGTCATATGGCGAACCTCATTTCCTAACTTCTCTAAGAGCGATTCACTGTTTCACGAAAACGGCGAACCGCTCTATCCCTTTGTTTGGCGGAATTCCGGACGGAAAACCGTCTCACACTTTTCCTGGAACTGTTTCAGAACACGATCAGGCTGACGATCCAGGCGATCAGCACCGAGACCGGGCCCATGATCTGGCGGCTGATGAGCACCGCCGGAACACCGATCTCGATCGTCTTCGGTTTGGCCTCACCGAGCGCCAGGCCGACAGGAACGAAGTCGCAGCCCACCTGGGTATTGTAGGCAAACAGCGCCGGCAGTGCCATTGCCGGCGAAATCGTGCCGTTGGCGATCTGCGGACCGATGATTGCAACGCCGATGACCTGTGCGATGACCGCGCCTGGCCCGAGGATGGGCGACAGGAACGGCAGGCCGCAGATCGCCGAGATGATCAGCAGGCCGACTATGTTGTTGGCCAACGGACCCATCGGCTGCGCCAGCACATCGCCGATGCCGGTGTAGAGGATCAGACCGATGAGCATGGTCACGAAGGCCATGAACGGCAGCACGTTGCGCACGACCTGGTCGATGGTGCGGCGGCCGGCATTGAAGAAGATGCCGACGACACGGCCCATGACGCGGCCGATCGAGCTGATCAGGCCGATCACACCACCTTCGCTCGGCAGCGGTTGCGGCGCCGTGGCCGCGTTGTTGTTGCCTGGATTCATCGATGCTGCTCCCCCTGCAGTGGTGACCGCTTCGGATCCGTCCGCCATCGTGATGTTGGCCGGCTTCACGCCCGAAACGTAGATGTCCTCGGTGATGAACTGTGCAAGCGGCCCAGACTGGCCGACCGGCGTCAGATTGACGGTCGGGATGCGCTTGCGCGGATAGACGCCGCACCGTGCGGTACCACCGCAATCGACGACGACAACCGCCATCTCGCTTTCGATCGGCGGCGCCTTGAACCCGTCGACGGCTTCGGCGCCGGTCATCTCAGCGATCAGTTTCGCCACCGGGTGAATGCCACCACCGGTCACGGAGACAACCTTGCTGCGCTGCTCGGTCGGCTCGATCACCAGCGGCCCACCCCAACCGGTGTTGCCCCGGGAAATCCTTACGGCTTTGTATGTCTTGGCCATGATGTCCTCCCCGCCCTTAAAGCTCGACGCCCTGGCGGCGTGCCATGATGGCGGTGATGCGTTCGGTCAGCATGCCCTTGAGCAGGATGACGACGAGGCCGACGATGGCGTACCAGATCGCCACCTTGACGTGGTAGCCGGCGACGACGGCGCCCTTCTTCTCCAGTTCCAGCAGCGCGACGAGAATACCGCCCCAGACGAAATACTCGCCGGGATTGATGTGCGGGAACAGGCCGAGCGGCGGGTGCACATAGGACACTGCCGCGTCATAGAAGGCGGGCTTGTGCTTCTCTTCCAGGAACGATCCGAACGTATAGGCCATCGGATTGGTGAGGAAGAACACCGCCAGCAGCGGCAGCAGCGTGTAGCGCGTCAGCGCGATCCTGCCGGCGCCGCGCGCCAGGCCGTGCACGCGCTCTTCGCCGACCAGTTCGGTGACTGCGTAGAAGGCGGTCATCAGCACCACCAGTGTCGGAATGATGCCGGTGACGAAGCCGGCGAACACCTCGCCGCCCTTCTGGAAGATGCCGATGAAGTACTTGCCGATGGCGGTCAGCCAGCCGAGTTGCTCTTCCTGCTGGACTTCCTTCAGCTTTTCCTTGAACTGATCGACGGTGATCGGTCCGCTGTCCGCCTGTGCGAGGACAACGAGATGGTCGGAGGCATGCTCTACCGCGAGCTTGCCATGCAATGCAGCATCCGAGACCATGGCACCTGCGACATGCAGATTGTGCACGGCCATGTCGGCATGCTGCGCCAACAACGAAAATACAGACATTTCTCCTCCTTATGCCGCCCGCCGGTTGATCCCAGTCGGTGCGCGGCGTCCTCTCTCTAAGCCCTTGCTACGTTCAAACCGGACAGACCCGGCTTCTTCCCCGGCTCCGACCGTGTCTTGTCGATCTGTTCGATCGCCCGCTTCACGGCCTCGGCCACACCGGGTTCCCCCTCCCCCATAATTGCAGGGTTGGACCGGACTCGATCGAGGGGAACGCCCTCGAATTCTTCATGTCTCTTGAACTTGGTGAACACGGAACGGCCGCTCATCACCATCAGGCGGCGCACGACCAGGTCAGGCGTCACCACGACCAGAGCGATGGTGCCCTTGGCCAATCGACCGCGAAAATTGCCGGCTCCGACGAAGCCATCCTTGTACTGGTCGGTGACGCCCCTGAAGACATCCGAATAGTGCCGCATCTGCAGCCAGACGCCGAGCGACTGCAGCGCCCACACAATAACCAGCAGAAGCAGTCCCCACTGCCAAATCGCCATTCGGTTCTCCTCCCGAAGCCTATGTTGAACCGCACCTTGGATCGACGCGTGACAACAGCAAAGTGAGAACATTTGTTTCCGCGAATGTCAATATGTATGATACTGGCCTCCACTGTGGTCATCCACAGGCCGTCAACCGATTTCGGCGGCGGCGCCGTTGTGCTAGCCTCACCGGGAACAGGATACGAGAAACATGGATCTGCCCTTCAGGGACGAACTGGCGCTGATGCCCGACCTTCGCCACAGGTTGCGGCAGTTGCGCTGGTTCCGCGCCACCTTCCGCGGCAGTGCCAAGGTGGTGTCGGACACGTTCGGCGTGCGCTTTGAAATCGATGAGGCCAAGCTCACCCGCGCGTTTCTCGACTGGGTCGAGGTCATGGAGGCGCAGAAAGGCTTCGCCGCGGTCGACCGCGCCGACTTCATCGTCTTTGCCGCTGGCCTCGTTTTGCGCGAACTGATCAGGCAGGCGCCGGCAAGGGAAATCTCCGGCCTCAGCCAGCTGATTGAAACGGATTCGAATGCCGGCACGCTGGAAATCATCCGCTTCTGGCCGGAAGGGTTCCTCTACACCAACTACTGCGTCTCGGTGATCTCGGCGATTCACGAGCAGGAATTCGGCAGTGCGCCGAGCATCGACAAATGCGCCGACGACCTGCGCACATGGTGGTCCTATCGCGAGAACGTGACCGAGATGCCGGCCTACGCAGTGGCTTTCCTCGACCGCTTTCTCGGCGCCGAACCGAACTGGATCACGCCCGATCGCGCGCAGTCCCGGCAGGCCATGCAACGGGCACTCGGATCCGCGCGTGCCAGCGATGCCATGCGCCGGCTTTGATTGACCGCCGGTTTCGCGCCTCCAGGCGAGGTGGCTGTCAAAGCCCCGCCCTTGAACATCTGACTTTTTGCCGATAGCGATGTGCGATATCGACTCGGGAGAAAAGCGCGTGGCGCGATCAAGGCATATCATTTTCGATTGCGACGGCGTTCTTGTCGACAGCGAACCTCTGGCCGCCCGCGCCTATGAACGCGTCTATGACAAGCATGGCATGCCTGGGGTTCACGGCGGTATCATCGCCCAATGCATCGGCATGAAGCAGTCCGACATCATCGCCAAGATCAGGGATTTGACCGGTCACCAGTTTCCGGCGGCGGCGGACGGCGACATCTGGGCCGAGACCAAGATCCTGTTTTCGCAGGAGTTGAAGCCGACCCCCGGCATCACAGCGTTTCTGGAGACGCTTGCCGGCGACCGCTGTGTCGCCTCGTCATCCTCCGTCGAGCGCATAAACCACAGCCTGACTGTGACCGAACTGGCGCGGTTTTTCGGCGATGCGATCTACAGTTCCTCGATGGTCAAGCGAGGCAAGCCCGCGCCTGATATCTTCCTGTTTGCCGCCGACAAGATGGGCGCCAAGCCGGCAGACTGCATCGTCATCGAGGATTCGCCCTTCGGGATAGAGGGCGCGGTCGCCGCAGGCATGACGGCGATCGGCTACACCGGTGGCGGCCATACCTATGCGGAGCACGGCGCGCGACTGACAGCGGCAGGTGCCAATTTCATCTGCAGCGATTGGCAAGAAGTTAGCCGGCAACTGGCCGGGCTCGGTGTGCCGGCCTAGCCTATCAGCGAACAGGCAGTCCAAGGCGGACCCATTCGCTGGGCGGGATCGCCGGTCCGACGCGGAAGGTGAAGGACAAGACCCTCGTCGCATCGGTGTCGACCTGGCACCGGAAGCCCAGATGGTACCATTTCGTCGTTGCGCGGAAAGCGACATCCGGGGCGTCAAGGACATTGCCCACCTTCAGCGGGACACTTGGGATCAGGTCGGGGAAATAAGAGGCGTCCACCAGTTGCTGCTGCAACGCGCTGGCGCAAAGTTGGGCAATACGCTTCTCGCGAGGCACCCCACCCATCGCGCTCGTAGCCAGCGCATCGCCGGTAGCGCCCTGCGAGTAGAGCCTGTGAACCCCCGGAAGGCCCGAATAAGCCCGCGAAGCACTAGCGGCGTTATCCGTGGAATTTGGCCTCCCGGCGCTCTCGCTTCGGGACTGGGAGACCTTCGCAGGGCCAGGCTTCGGCGCATTTGCGGGTCTGGGCTTCGGCGCTTCTGTTGACGTGGGAAGCTCGATCTCACCGTCGCCGTCGGCAGCCAAAGGTGGTGGCGCCGCTTCTGTCTGCTTGTCGGGTTCGTTCGCTCCCGCCTCTTCTTTGTCCGCCTGCTGTCTATCCATATCCTGGGTCGAAGCTGCCTGTTTGGCCTGTTCGGGCTCGGCGTCCTTCGCAGCGTCCACCGGCTTCTCGCCGACTTTGGTTGAATCTGGCCGCCCCTCGGCGACCGCCGGCGTGGTGGATTGGTTCTCTGCAGGCTTCGGCACGACAGGCGGCTTCGAATCGTCCTCCTTGGCCGGCGAAGGCGAGGTGTCTTGAGCGCTGGCCCCATCCAGGGATTTCCTGGGGCCGGTATCCTTGTCGCCAAACTGGAAAACAGGCTTCAGGACCTCGACTTTCGAGGGCTTTTCCGGCGCAGGTGGTTTTTCTGCTTTCGGTTCCGGCGGTTTTTCAACCTCCGGTTCCGGTGGCTTCGGAGGCGGTACCGGAGCAGGCTTCGGTTTTGGTTGCTCGGGCGGAGGCACGAGCGCGACATTGACCGCCTGCTCCTCCTGCGGCTGTTGGGGAGGCCTAGGCACGTTGTAGACCACGAGCGCTGCGACGAGCGCGTGCAGGATCAGCGATGCGGGCAAGGCCCACAACAAATTCCGGCGCCGGTCTCCTGTCTCGTCCTTCATTCCTTCCGATGTGGAATGAAAAAGCGGCGGCTTCAAGCACAGCCACTGTATTGGCGCAATTTAGCCGCTGATAGGTTGTCGATTTGGATCACCACACCCAGGGCAGCCCGGCCAAGGCGCTGGGGCGGCTCAATGAGCGGCTACCCACGATCCGATCCATCAAGACCGGAGATCAGCCAGTTCGCCGCCGCCAGGATGGGTGCCGATCCGGCCGACTGCATCGTCATCGAGGATTCGTCCTTCGGCACCCAGGGCGCGGTTGCCGCCGGCCTGACGGCGATTGGCTACACTGGCGGCGGTCACACCTGTGCCAAGCATGCCGCCCGGCTGACGGCGGCTGGTGCCGATTTCGTCTGCGCGGACTGGCAAGAAATTAGCCGGCAATTGTCCGGGCTTGGCGTGCCGGTCTAATTTAGCGGATACTTAGTGAATCCACGGCTGGCCCATTCGCCAGGCGGGACTAATGACCCCACACGGAAGTTGAAAGATAGGACCCTCGTCGCATCGGCGTCGACTTCACATCGGAAGTTTAGATCGTACCAAGTGCTTCTAGTGCTGAAGGCCGCTTGAGTAGGGTTGAGAACATTGCCTTTGTCCAGCGTAATGGTTGGCACCCATTTGACCGAATAGTCGGCACTTTGCAGTTCCTGGCTCAGAACATTGCCGCAAAGGGTGGCCACGCGCTGACCGCGCGGCACATTCTCCATGGAGCTTGTGGCGAAGGCATTGCCGGTTGCCCCCTGCGAGTAAAGCTTTCTGACGCCCGGAAGGCCGGAATAGATTGGCGATCCTGCAACATCGTTGTTGGTGGGATTTGACCTTCCAGCATTCCCGATCGGCGCTTTGAAGGCTCTTGCGGGTTTGAACGTCAACGTCTTGGCAGGTTTGGGCTTTGCCTTTCCAGTTAAGGCTGGAGGGGCTGGCTTACCACCAGTCTCAGCCGCCAATGGCTTTGGCGTCACAACCGCTTGCTTTTCGGCGGGTTGCGGTGCGAGCTCCTGTTTGTCCGCCTGCTGTCTGTCAGCGTCCTCGGTCGCCTGCTCCTCCTCGTTTTGCGCAGGTTTGGCGTCCGGCGCGGCGGCCTCCCGCGTTTCCTCGCCTTGCGCGGGCTTTTCGTCCGGCGCAACGGTGGCCGGCTTCTCGTCAGGCTTGCTGGGCTCTGCCTTCTGCTGTGGCGTTGCAGCCGGGGCGGGCTGTGTCGGCGCGGGTGTCGGTGTTATAGGCGGCTTCGCCGCCTCATCCTTGGCCGGTGATGGCGTGTTGGGTTTAGCGCTGCTTCCGTCGAGCGATTTCTCCGGTCCCGTATCTTTCTGGCCGTACTGGAAAACGCGCTTCAGAACATGCTCGTCTGGCGGTTTCGGGGGCTCCGGAGGCGGCTTTTGTTCAGGCGGCTTCTCAGCCTTCTTTTCAGGTGTCGGCTCCGGTGGCTTTGGAGCAGGTTTCTGCTTAGGCTTCTCGGGCGGCGGCACAATCGCGACATTGACGGGCTGTTCCTGCTGATCCGGCTGCTGCTCGGATCTCGGCACGCCAAAGAACAAGAACGCTGCGATCAAGGCATGCAGGATCAGCGATGCGGCCAAGGCCCATCGCCAACTGCGAAACCACTCTCGTATCTTGCCGTTCATTGCGCCCGATGTGGAATGAAATAGCGGCGGCTTCAAGCACAGGCACTGTATTGGCGCAATCTAGCCGCTGACAGGTTGGTGATTTCGATACCCGGCGCAGCTGCTGCCGGCGAGACCGGTGCGGCCTTTTCCCCCCGGTCGCCGAGCAGGTCGAGCATCATCATCATGCCGCCCCCGTCGCCGGGATGAGCCATCCGGATCGTATCCGCAGACGCGCCTGCGCGCCGCGCTCCAGCATCACCGGATCGGGCTGTTCGAAATGCAAGGTGAGGTCGGGGCTGGCGGAAGGGGCAAATTCGATGCGCGCCGAGCCACCTTGGTAGATCACCCGCTTGACGAGGCCATCGAAGCCGGGACCGTCCGGTACCACCTCGAGATCGGCTGCCCGGCAGCAGATCTTTGCGCCGGCGCGAGGCCGCTCGCCCGTCCGGCAGCGAACGACCAGCTCGGTGCCGAGAACCCGGACCTTGCAGTGACCGGCCTGCTCTGGGCTCAGCACATCGGCGGGAAGCAAGATACCTTGCGAAATGAAGGACGCCACCATTTCATTTGCCGGCTCATGATAGAGCTGGCGCGGCGTCGCCAACTGCGCCAGGCGTCCATGATCCATCACCGCGATGCGGTCGGCCAGCGCCATCGCTTCGGCCTGGTCATGGGTGATGTAGACGATGGTGGTGCCCGTGCGCTTGTGAAAGGCGGCGAACTCATCCTCCATCGAGGCTCTCAGATGCACGTCCAGATTGGCGAGCGGCTCGTCGAACAGCACCAGCGACGGCGCGGCGACAAGGCAGCGCGCCAGCGCCACCCGCTGACGCTGGCCACCGGAGAGATTGGCCGGCCTGCGGTCGCCCAGCCCCTGCAGATTGACCAGGGCGAGCGCGTCCTCGACCTTCTGGCGCGCAGCCGCCTTGTCGAGCTTTGCCACCTTGAGCGAATAGCCGATGTTCTCGGCGACCGTCATGTGCGGCCACAGCGCATAGTTCTGGAAGACGATGCCGACGCGCCGCTTTTCCGGCGCGACGCTGCCGCCCGTGCCCGACATGACCTCATTGCCGATGCGGATCTCGCCTGACGTCACCTTCTCGAACCCGGCGACGAGGCGCAGCAACGTCGTCTTGCCGCAGCCGGAGGGGCCGAGCACGGCCAGGAACTCGCCGTCGCCGACATCGATCGATACACCCTTGACCGCGTCGAAGTCGGCAAAACTCTTGGTCACATGGTCCAGGGTCAATCGCGCCATGGCAGCACTCCGCCTGGAAGGTGTAGGGCAAGCAGATTGGTCGCCAGCATCAGCACGAAGGTGACCGCCACGGTGATGACGGACATCGCCGCCGCGTAGTTGGAATCGCCACCCTGCTCGAAGGAAAACATCACCACGCCGATCGTTTCCGAGCCCGACGACCACAGCAGCGCCGAAACAGTGAGCTCGCTGAGCGCCGTCATGAAGATCAGCAGGCCGCCGGCGATTGCCGCCGGCGCCACCAGCGGAAAGATGATCGTTCGCATACGCAGGAACAGCCCGGCACCGGCCACCTGGGCCGCTTCTTCCAGCGCCCGGTCGATCTGGTGAAAGCCGCTGATGGTCGGCCGCAGCGCCAGCACCAGGAAGCGGGCGAGGTAGGCATAGAGGATGATCCAGACGGTGTTGTAGAGCTGGATACCGGTGAGCGGGATCGGCCGCAGGAACAGGAGCAGCGAGGCGATTGCCAGCACCACGCCGGGCAAGGCATAGGGCAGTTCGACCGACAGGTTGAGCAGTCGCACCCAGCGCTGCTTGCTCCAGACAATGAGGTAGCCGATCGGCACGGCGACGAGAACCGCGAAGAAGGCCGCCGCGATCGACAGCCAGAAGCTGTTGAAGAAGGCGCGGCTGGCCGCGTCATGCTCGAACAGCACGAAACGATAATTGTCGAGCGTTGCCGTCCTGACGGTGAGAGCAATGCCGTAGCCCGGCACCAGCGATGTCAGCACCAGCCCGAGCAATGGCAGGAACAGCACCGCCACGATCAGCAGCCACATGCCGGCCTGGACGGCAGGCCGCCAGCGGCCGAGCTCGTAGGGCTCGGTCGGCAGCAACGTCGAGCTGATGCGATAATCGCGGCGGCGGCTCATGACCTCCTGCGCGAGAATGCCGCCCATGGCGATGATGCCGATCAACACTGACAGGAACGCGGTTTCGCCGAGCACCGCAGGGCCGCCGCCGGCCAGCCGCTGATAGATCAGCGTCGGCAGCACGAGATAATTGGCGGGAATGCCGAGAAAGGCAGGGATACCGAAATTGCCGACGCAGGACACGAAGGCAAGTGCCGCGGCCGCCATGATCGACGGCGTCATCAAAGGCAGCACGACGGTGACCAGCACGGTGAACCAGCCGGCGCCGCCGGCTCGCGCCGCCTCGACCAGTTCGCGCGGCAGCTTGCGCAGCCCGGCGCGCACCAGCAGGAAGACCAGCGGACCGTATTGCACGCCGAGCAGCAGGATGATGCCCGAGGTGGAATAGAGGGGATTTCTGGTGCCGAGCGGCGGTGCCGCGCCAAACAGCTTGAGGAACGGACTTGCCGGACCGAACAGTTGCAGCCAGGCGAGCGCGGTCACCTGCGGTGCGATCATCAATGGCATGACGTAGCAGAGCACCAGCGCACTGCGGCCGCGTATGTCGGTCAGCGTGATGAGGAGAGCCACCAGCGTTCCCGACAGCACCGCAAGCAAGGTGCCGCCGATGCCGACGATCAGCGTGTGCCAGGTCGCAATCCAGGTCGCTGGACTTCTCAATTCCGCTTCTATCGCCATGCCGGACAAGGTGCCGCCTGGTGCCACGATCTCCTTGATGAGGCGCAGCATCGGCAGCAAGGAAAGCAGGGCGATGACGACGGTCACCATCGCCGTCAGGGCCATTTCCTGGCCCCGGCTTTCCCTGATCCGTGTCGACATGATTGCGTTTCCTGGGATCTGTCAGCGGTCCGGGATGTCGCTTTCAACGGCATCCCGCCGCGATTGTCGGGCTCAGCCGCCGAACAGTTCCGAGAACTTCGCCTTGTCGGCGTCGGTGGCGGCCACGATGGCCTTGGTGTCGAACGGCATCACCTTGACCTTGACGCCTTCCGGCATCCATTCGGGGCGGCCGACCGAGGCGCGCGCCGGCAGATAACCCATGGACAGCGCCAACTTCTGGCCTTCGTCGGAAAGAATGAAGTCGACGAACTTCTTGGCGCCGTCAACATTCTTGGCGGTCTTCATAATGGCGACCGGTTCGGTCACCGCCGGCACGCCTTCGCTAGGGAACACGAACTCCACCGGAGAGCCCTTCTTCTTGGCATTCATCGCCATGAAGTCGACCAGGATGCCATAGGGCTTCTCGCCGCTCGCCACCGACTTCAGCACGGCGCCATTGCCGCGCACACTGACAGTGTTGTTGGTCTTCAGCTTCTGGAAGAAATCCCAGCCATAATTGGTGTCGCCGACGAAGCCGGAGAGCAGATAGGCGGCCGCACCCGAATAGAGCGGGCTCGGCATGACCAGGCCGTCGGCATAGGCCGGCTTGGCGAGATCGGCCCAATGCGCAGGCTTTTCGGCCGCCGCAGTGTTGTAGACGATGCCGGTGGTGATCAGCTTGCTGCCGAAATAAGTCTTGCCGGCGTCATAGGCATCAGCCTCGATGCCGTCCAGCTTTGCCTCGGGATAGGGCAGCAGCCGGTCGTCCTTCTTCAACAGCTCCATGCTGATCGCGTCGGCGATCAAAAGCACGTCGGGCTGCGGGCTGCCGGCAGCGAATTCGGCTGCCATCTTGGTCAAGATGTCACTCGTTCCCGAACGATAGATGGTCACGTCGATACCGGGCTGCGCCTTCTCGAAGGCATCCACGGTCTTGGCCGCATCGGCTTCCGGTTGGGATGTGTAGAGCGTCAGCGTTTCAGCACCGGCCACGCCGGCAAACAAAGTTGCCGCGAGTGCAAGCTGGCTGGCCAGCAGCTTGATGAATAGCGTCTTCATGAGACCTCCTGTCTGTCTGTGCATGAGTGGTCCGGCGCCTTGGCCGGTTCCCGTCTCCCCTCCCTGCACGGCGCATATGACTGGTGGATGACAGCGCCCATGCCCGGCCCAATCAGGTGACAGCTTCCGGCGAAATGCTCTCACGGCACAACGATACCGGCCCGCGGAACCAGTGTTCCACGTGCCTTATGGCTGCACCTGGACCTGCTGCGATCCTTCGGGGCACCCGAGGTGCTTTGGTGAGTCGGCCGGCCCTAGACCAGCATGCCCATCGGGTTCTCGATCAGGCGTTTGAAGGCAACCAGCAATTCGGCCCCCAGCGCACCATCAACGGCGCGATGGTCGGTCGACAGCGTCACCGACATCACGGTGGCG